>NZ_JRMB01000005.1 GCF_000759445.1 Pseudomonas lutea | reverse complement strand
CGAGTATTCTAAGGTCGTGGGTCGCGAGGTTCGTGTCGATGAGATTCAGCCGGTGGCAAACGAATTGCTCGCCGCCAACTTGATCATGCGCCGTGGCACGGGCTATATGGTGTGACCGATCCCTTCGTCCAGGAAATCTGGCGTGAGCGTCAGGCGGTACTGAGTAAATTCTGAAGTGTTTGCCATGATGCGGTAGCTCACTGATGCGGCGTCGTGTTCTTAATGGAGTACCAAAGCAATGGATCCGCATGCGTGGCATAGCCGACAAAATACGTCTCTACCGTAAAACGTTCCGTCCACCAGTTTTGTATGCGCTGACTTCGTCTGTTTTCTGGCTTACGGTGTTGCTTGCGACGCTTGTAGTAAGCCTTACATTTTTTGATCTGTATGTGCGACTCAGCGATCAAGGCGAGCTTCTCAGCTCCCGCGATCAATGTTTGCTTCTACTGGCTGAAATACCAATGTTGTTCGGGGCGGTACAAATTCATCTTGTCGGGGCTGAGCGTCGGTTTCGATATCTGAATCCAGTTGCAAGTCGCGTCAGCATGCGCACCCCTTATCGCAGTCTGGACCGCGAGAAAATCGCGTTCATCCGTAGAATCTTCAGCCAGCAGGAAAGTCTTCGTGCATTGGCGAGCCATCTGGTTGAAGAGTGGGAATGGCGGGAGGAAATCAAACGGCGTGCCCAAGATCCAATCTGGATTCGTGCCATTGGCTTTTTCAGGCTTCCGAGCACATCCAACTTTGCCACCTACATGGCAGGCTTGGTCGCAATACTTGCGGCCATTCTCATCACGACCATCACTCCAGACACCTTGTTCGGTGCGCTCGAAACGCTCCCCGCCAACGCGTGGTCAATCATCCGCAATCTAACAATCGTCATAGTCCTGCCCATTGGTCTTTGTGTGCTCCCCACGGCGGTAATTATGGCATTTGTTAAGGACATAGGCGTCGCACTGCTTGAGCGGCTGAACGACCAGTATCTTAGCCAGGCCGGCTTTTATCGGTTCATCTCTCAGCTTCTGGAGCTGTATGATGTAGGCGAACGGATGCTGCTTCGTAAAACCCACGGGAGGGTTTATTGGGTCGTTCGTGTGGGCATTGTGCCCTTACAGGACCTCAAGCGAGTAAGAAACAGAATTCGCCGTGCCAGGCGGCTAGCTAAGCAATCTGCCCTCCCCAGATGAAGCCGTTTTTTTGCGGGCATTGCAGGCAGAGCAATGAAGGTTGATACACAAATCAGGGATGCGCTTTCGCGCCTATTACTTAAGGAAAATCATGAACTCTACAGTCAATGATATAGCGTTCACTGAGCGTCGCCGTGTATTTGTGCGAGCTTTAGTGGGTGGAATGTTGCTTCTGGTTATGGCCTTGATTGGGTTGCGTCCTAATTCCAACGGAATTGCCGCGATACTAGGCGTGTGTTCGCTATGGTTCTGGGTTATGGCGTGGCTTAATCGGAAGGCTGGTTCGCAAACCTTGATGATCCTGAAGGATAAGGGCATCTGGTTTTTCAATGCTGATGGGTTAGTTCCCTATACGTCCATTGAAGGTACAGAGGTGGAATCGTATAGCGGGATAGGACAGATGCAGCTCAATACGGTATTTCACATTATCGCCGAAAAGGCTGACACTCTGCCGAAATTCAATGACAGCCGGTTGAAGATCTTTTTCAAGATGCCAAGTGCACGTAAGGGAAGGGGCTTTCGCAAGCATCTGGTAGTGTTCAACTACGGTGGTCTACGCGACCAGGACGGCAAAAACGTCGACTATGAAAACCTTCAAGACGAACTGACTTACCGCATTCAAAAGGCTCACCAAGAGGAACATGAGCAGAGCAATCGAGTATATGTGCCCTCTTCCTCGGCAAATGATGCGCTATCGTCTACCGGGCCTTTCACCAGATAACCGCAATCAGCTGGTTTGGGGTACGAATTCACGGCCTCTTGAGCCGGAAGGCAAAAGAGGGCGTGATCACTCTCCACAGACGAGATCAGAAACGGAGAATCCCGCTCCAGGCGGGATTCTCAGCCGTCGATTGCATGCATTCGACGGGGCAGGACGCTGTTACCTGACACTGGGCCATCTGACTTTCATCAGAAGCGGGGTGCGATCCAAAGATCCCTGAAGCCACCCTGTGGTTTACGCCTAGGCGCAGATAGAATTTTAGTCAATCTATGGCAACCATGCCAGACAAGGAGCAGCACCATGGCACGTGGAGTTAACAAGGTAATTCTGGTCGGAACTTGCGGGCAAGACCCAGAGGTCCGCTACATGCCCAACGGCAATGCCGTGACCAACCTGAGCCTGGCAACAAGCGAACAGTGGACCGACAAGCAGACTGGGCAGAAGGTCGAAAAGACCGAGTGGCACCGTGTTTCGATGTTCGGCAAGGTTGCGGAAATCGCCGGCGAGTATCTGCGCAAGGGTTCGCAGGTTTACATCGAAGGCAAGCTGCAGACCCGCGAGTGGGAAAAGGACGGCATCAAGCGTTACACAACTGAGATTATCGTCGACATGCAAGGCACCATGCAGTTGCTCGGTGGCCGTCCTCAAGAGGACGGCGCTTCTCAGCAGCAGGCACGTCCGCAAGCCGCTTCTCAGCCTCAGCGCGAATCGCGTCCCGCTCCACAGCAAGTGCCGCAGCCAGCCCCTGATTTTGATCGCTTCGATGACGACATTCCGTTTTGACCCGACTCCGCCTTGGCCTTAGGGCCGGGGCTTTCAAGAGGGAAGTCATTACTTCCCAGGGCGGCTGCGAAGATGCCGTAAAATTCAATCTGTCGGCACTATGGCGCCGCCCAGCGGCGCCTTCTCAAGTAAGGGCAAAGCATGTCAACTACCAAGCCACGGCCAGGCCGGGTCAGGCGGTCAATGACCGTAGCGGATTTTGAGCTGCTGCTACCGTTCCTCAAGGGCATCGATCCTGAGCGGATCGAAGCGGCCCGGTTATCGCTTACCCAATCCAGCGAGTACACAAACACCCAGATTGCCGCTAGGTTTGGTGTCACCCGACAGGCCGTGGAGAAGTCGGTCAACAGGGTGTGGGAGGCTTATGAGGAATGGCAGGAGTCACAGGCAGTAGCCACCGGCAAGAAAGTGCCACGCGGCTGGGTCGAGGTGGCAGTGCCACCTACGCTGGTTAACCAGGTACTGGCCCTCATCGCTGAATCACAGGCTGGGACGCGCAAAAAAGCCAAAACCCCAGAGCAATAAAAGCTCTCTTCCCAAGACGTGTGCGCTGATCCATAGCCGGAATCTCTCCCCTTTAAGCTTGATTGAATGGCTTAGCCCTGCCGGCTGCGTCGCAGTCACGGTCGCGCTGCCCAGCGTATGGGATAGCCGGAATCTCTCCCCCTTAAGCCAGATCGTACAACACAGCCTTGCAGGCTGTGCCGTCGTCCCTCGCGCTGCCAAGATATGCCATAGCCGGAATCTCTCCCCTTTAAGCTGGATTGAGTGGTTCAGCCCTGTTGGCTGCGCCGCAGTCACGGTCGCGCTGCCCAGCGTCTGGGATAGCCGGAATCTCTCCCCCTTTAAGCCGGATCGAACGACGCAGCCTTGCGGCTGTGCCGTCGTCCCGATCGCGCTGGCCAGGATATTGGTATAGCCGGAATCTCTCCTCCTTTGAGCTGCATCAGACGGCTCAGCCCTGCGGGCTGCGCCGCGATCATGATTGCGCTGACCAGCGTAGCGGCATAGCCGGAATCTCTCCCCTTTTGAGACGGATCGAACGATGCTCTCTGTGCTCTTCGGTCGTGCAGGAAAGGCCATCAGCCATAGCCGGAATCTCTCCTCCTTAATTAGGACAGGCTGTCGCTAGGCATCCGTCGGGTATAGCCGGAATGTCTCCCCCTTAATGTGCGCAGGGCGGCTATGCCCATCAATCACGTACTGGTTTGCAGAGGCGTCAAGGCCGCTGTACAAGGCCGCAGCGAAGCTCAGGGCCGGTTCACCGGCCCGAGCCTCGAACGGGCGCTGGGAGCGAGCGCAGCGTGCCTTGATGGATTTGAAGGGCGTTTAAAACCCTTCGAGGTAAAGGGCAGGGGTTGCTGCACCTCCCTTGCCCTCTGCCTCCCGGCGAGGGAGTAAATGCTGTTAGCCATGGATGGGTGCAATGGGACGATCCTCAAAGCTTTAACTGCCAGCCATGCTCGCCCCCTTCGGGGGACGTTCCCCGCGCTGCGCATCGAGCCGTCGCCCTTCGGTCTAGTCTCGACCCTTTCGGGCGGTCCACTCTCGTTCCGGCCTTTCAGGCCTGCGCGCTCCGCGCACCAAAGGCAGTCGATTTTCGCGGGCGAAAATCTCCCAGGTCAAAAGCGCGCAGTCCGTGCGTGCCAGTTCCGGCGATACGTCCCAATGCGGGGTTTGCTTTATGCGATGGTGACCAACTGGGCGTCAGGTGCAAGGGACGCTTCGCTTCTGCCCTTGCACCTGACGCCCAGCCGGCCCCCTGTATCGCACGCAAACCCTCATCGCATTGGAACGGATCACCTCCAGGGACTGGAGTGCATCCCGATCCTGCAGAAGGAAGGGCGCTGCGCGCCGTTTTTATAAAGTCAAAAGCACGCTCCCCTAAACGCTTGGCCCAGATCACATCAAAGTCAAAGGCAAGGTGTCGAGCGCTGAAATTAATCACATATAGGCAACCTAAAAGGGTTGCATAATATACGGATTCTTCGTATAATACTTTCCATGGGAGGCACGGTGGGTGCAGCCCGAACCCCGAAAGGATGAGCCATGAAGACCGAGCGCGAAGAACTGGAGTTTGAGAAACTGGAAGCCGAGATCCAGAAGCTGGCCGCCGAAACGCGAAAGCTGATCGCAGAGACCAACAAGGTAAAGCGGGAAACGTTTTTTTACCCGTTTGTGGCGGCAGGCGGGATCGTTACCGTGATCGTCACAGTTGCTTCTTTCATCCTGAAGTTCTAAGCAAAGGCCCCGAGAAATCGGGGCCATTGTCCGTCGGCTCTTGAGATTCATAGGGGTTTGCGAGACAGTTAGCACAGGGTCTGCAACGGCATGACCCTGCATCCCCGAACAGGAAGATCATGAGCCACGATCAAGTCATTAAGCAGATCAAAGAAGATCTTGCACAGCTGCGCAATGAGGTCCGCAACGGCCCTCGCCACGAAACCCGGAACATGCTGGTGTCTGCCAGTCTGGGCGCAGCATTCGCGCTCGGCGTATTCTGGCTTGCCTTCAAACTGCTGTCATGAAACGAATTCAACATTACGACCCGCCTTCGACGGGTGATCTGGCGCACCTGAAGGATGAGCTCAATTTCACCAGTGCGCAGATGGCAGACCTTGCAGGACTCGCCCAGGGCGCTCAATGGCGCAAGTACACAGGCGGAGTAGCGGCCCGTGAATTGAGCCTGCACATGCACTTCTACATGGCTGCGTTGCTCACGCTTTCGGATGAGGAGCTAGGCCGGATAGTGGAATGCATGCGCGCGCACGGCGCAGAGGTGGAGCTGGGGCCCCTTCCGGCTGGTCGTCCGCCAAAACCCGAGTAATCCGAACCGCAAATGCAGAAGGGTCAGCAGGACGACCCGCTGAGCCAGCCGGATCTGCAGCCCAGTCCAGTCCGATGCGCGATCCTAATCATGAATCACGCGCAATCATTTTCCCGTCCAACACCATGTGTTTTCGGCGATCACGCTGCGATTGGATGCCAAGGGCGTTTCTTCGGGCCGTTACGCACTGTTTTGATACTCCTGCAAGCTTGCCTACTGCCTCATCCGTAAGGAGGCCCAGCACGCCAACATAGCCCGCTAGGGCCTTGCGCGGCTCTGCAGGTGGAATACCCAATAAGGTCCTGCGCGCTCTGACTACTGAAGTGCTAACGCCCAGCAGCTGGCCCACGTACCTATCCGATAGCGCACCGACCAACGCAGCAAAGCGCTCCAACGAAGGCATGCCTGGCTCAACGTATGGGCCGATGTCCAGTTTAAGGCGGCGTTGACGCACAGCCTCAGTAGTGACGCCAATGCGCTTGGCCAGGTGCGGATCAGGCATGGTGCCTAGAAGTGAATCAAAAGGCTCAATCTTTGAGCGTGCCGGCACGTTGCTGCCCTCTCGAGACATGAGTAAGAACACCCACCATCGCGTGGGGGCTATAGCCGGAATCTCTCCACCTTAAATGACCAGAGACATCTGGTCGTCCCGCACCACCACGCAATCAAACCCTGCAATCTTGCGGCCTTCCCGTATGGGCAGCAGCTTCATGCGCAGGTTTGTATGGGCGTTAATATCGTTGATTGCAGGGTCCAGGACCCATTTACGCAAATCCTTGTTGTTCGCGTATTTTTCGCCCAGGTCCAGGATCTGTCGTAACCGTTGTAAATCAATGTAGCGCCGGCCATGGCGCAAGTTGACCATCTGGGCTGCCAGCTCGTACATGCGAATGGAGTAGAAGCTGCCAAGATTGCCTATGTGCTTGAGTTGGTAGGACGTGAATTCTCGGTTCAGCATGGTCATCTGAGGCAAGACCGTGGGAGAGAACCCTATCTGCACGCAGCCCTGACCTTCAAGATATTTGCGGTGATAGATCCACCGCATATCCCCTGAATCGACGGATTTGATTTCACGGGTCCAGAGCTTGTCGACTGCCTCAGCAAGAATGCCGTAGGCGTGACGGGTTTCTATACCAAACAGGTTCGAAAATTCCTCCGCGCGGACAACCAGAAAGCCTGCTGGCCCTTCGGGATGCTCGTTTCGCGAATCGATCATGGATGCAGCGCACAGGATCAGACGCTTTTCGTTGAGGGTCAGCGTATACGAAGCCTCAATGAGGCTATTTGATTGAGATACCTTGAATTTCTCCAGACCCGCCACCGCGACTACCTCCCTGCATGGAGTTCGATTATGGCTGCGGGGGAGAGAGTGTCAATGGCGCTCCACTTTTTTACCTGTGCATAAACATGTTATTAAGCTGTTTATATGCTGTGGGTAACATAGAAAAAGCAGGGTATTACAGCCGGAATCTCTCCCCCTTCGCATAGCCGGAATTTCTCCCTCTTTAGCCGGAATCTCTCCCCCAATAGCCGGAATCTCTCCCCATCAAGCAAATTCATCCCCAAAAACAAGCACAGGAAAGCCCAGTAAAAACAATAGGTTAGCCTTCTTATCCAAAGTACCGAAATTGGCTCTAAAACAGGTTTAAAACAGGTAAGAAAATAAAAATCTTTTAAAAACGAAAACAGAGCGTGTGACTCCCGGCAACAAGCGGGCCTAGCACCAAATTTGCCTTTCCAACGCCGCCTGCCCTCCGCCATCCTGGCTACGCCCCGCCTACGGCGGCCTGGGATGGGCGTCCTGCCCATCGAAAGCAGCTAGCCTTCGGCCTCTTAACTTTGAGCGTTGCCTGCAATTAACAAACATGCCAAACAAATCAGTGACTGCACGGACATCGATCAAAGCAAAGCCAAAGAACAAATTGCATAAAAGCACACCCTGCCGGGGGCACGTACCTCGAGATCTGTGAAACAGTCCGTCTAAGCGGCCCGGGCGTCCCGCCCGCACTCTCGGCACAGCCTCGACCCCTCCGGGGCGCTAAGACCCGGATAAATCGCGCCCAGCCGGTAAACCGGCTGCCCGCTCAACCGGGCGCGTGTGCGCGCTGGACTGCAGTAGAACTTTGTTGAATAGCGACCTAAAAGCGAGCTGTCAGAAACGGGGGGGGCTTCCTGCGATGTAAGGACCAATTCAGCGAGCTCAGAGCGCGCCTGCGCGCTTTTACAGGTCTAAGGGATCCAATCCGTGGCGTTGGTGGTGAAACCGCTCACAGGGCGTTTTACGAGGCCTTTTTTCAACGCGAGATGTTGCTGGTTCACACGGCTGGTCCAGCTGGGTTCTACAGAACCCTGAATCGGCGATAGAAATCGGAAATGAGGCGGCCCAAGAACGACCTTATCGAGGGAGAGGGAGAGGGAGAGGGAGAGGGAGAGGGAGAGGGAGAAAAAAACCCGCAGAGCGGGTTTTTGGAGAGCTTGCCTCAAAGGCTCAGCACTTTACCAAACTTGTCGCCAATCTTTTTCTTGAAGCCACCATCATCGGCAGGGCAGCCATTCAGGAAACCTGCGCGCTGTTTCGCCGTATCAGAGGGTTTGAATTTTCCCTTCTTCCAGACCTGAATACCAAAATATTCCTGAATGGTGTCACTGCATTCAGAACCACCGCCCTGGCCCATGACTTCACCAGCAAGGCAGAGCACTGCCTTGCACGGGTCAGCAGCACTGGCATTCAGTGAAATCAAGCTCATGGCCAACACAGATGCTGTAAGAATAGCTTTCATGATTAGTCCCTATTTTTTCGCCTTTGAATACTCAACAAACGCTTTCATGTAGACAGCTTCCTTGTATGAGGCAAACTGGTAAGTCGCTACCGCCGTACAGCCTATCGCAAAAACAAAAGCCAGGGGAATGGCCACCTTCGCCCAGGTGGGGAATTTCATACGAGCCATTTCGACCCGAATAGCCTTCATACCATTCGACACTTCATCAAACTGATTGCGCAGGTTCATCGCGGCAGCGTTGTTTTGCTCGGCAAAAGCCTGCGTCAGTTTCTCGACTTTTTCCGAATTTGATTGAAAGGCCTTGTCAATAGCCTGTTCAATGAAAACGTGGAGCTGACCACGAACAAAATCTATTCGCTCGCCTCCTGCCTCCTTGATGCCCTCATTGATTTGATCGAGTGTTTCAACAAGGCCTGCTTGTAATGCGTCGAAATGGCCAGGAAAGGAATCTTTCAACTGTGTGACCAATGGCCCGATAAGCTGGAGATCATCCCTGATCTTCAATACATCCGAGGCGACTTCGGCAATGATGGCGTCCTTCAGTAAATCAACACTTGTGCTCATCGTCATTACTCAAAGAGTGCTTTAAAGGCGACATCAAGCTTTTCGTTCATATCCACAGCGAGGTATTTTAGCGCACGCTTGCGCGACCAATTAACTTTGTCGGCTGGAGTCTCGGCGTTCTTGATCATTTCATTGAAGTTGGTTTCATCTTGCAGAATGTCTCGAATACTCATGCCCTCGTCACGGGCACGGCCGAAAAACTCATGGTCATAGACAACCGCGTTTTTGTTCAGTGTGAAAGTTTTCTCGGCATTGTAATAGGCAAAAATAGGGATGAACGCTTTTTCCAGGTCGACGTCTTCACTCTCAACCTTGTTAAAAATGAGTCTGATTTTTTCAGCAGGTACACCCATTTCGCTCAACGACTCGATTGTCGCGATGGTATCTACCATTTGTTTGTTGCTGGGCACGACCGGGATAACATAGTAATCCCAGATTTCATGCGACCCTTTGTACTGGCGCATGAGACGTTGCCATACTTCAACGTTGGAAGATCCAACGTCAATGATTGCGTTATCGTAAATGACGATGCCATTGACAATATCGCCGTATTGTTTGCCGGTCATGTTTTCATCGGCGTTGCCGTCATGCGAATTGATGGATTCAATGCGAATAACTTTCGCATTGTCCATTCGCGGTTCCAGTACGTTATCAGATACAGTTGATTTTCCACTATTACCCGAATTGTTCATTACAACTGTTAGCATCGACGTTATTCCTTGGCCTTCAACTGATTCAATAGAGGGTTGTCATTGACCATGTATGACCTGGCCTTTGCTTCCCTCTGTTGTTTGGGCGTCAGACCCAAACTCCCTTCATTATCCGTTTCTACAGGCTTCGACGGCGTGTGTGCCGTGGCTTTGCTCTCAGCAGTTTTCTGTACTGGACGAGGTTCGCCTACGTGGTCTTTGTGTCGTTTTCTAACGGTAAATAAAGCTTCTCTTAGATAGCGAACACTGCATGTAGAACCAGCGTCATTCATCGCTTCACATATCATTTTCAAAGGTACGCTATGGTTTTGTGCTTCTGCAATCAGATCATAGAGCATCGATACTTGCGCTGTCACTGGCAGCGCTTCAAAGCCCGAGATCTGCTGTGCATGCTCAGTGATCCTCTGCAATACCAATTTGGTGTCCTCAATTTTAGCTGTAACGAAGAATATTCGTGCACCATCCATCCGTCAAGCTTAAGCCTGACAAAGACATGGCTAATCCCTGACAAATAGCTGACAGATACCTGACAACCAGTATTTTTCCGGCCGTATTCCTGACAATTAGATGACTAAGTCCTGACAAATAGCTGACTAGGACTTGCATGCCGAGCGGCCTGCGAATCTGATCTACATCACAGGCACGCTAAGGATGTATACACATGGTCTCCGACCAGGGTGTATAATCCGCGTACCAAAGGGGATGCCCCTTTGAAACCCCTAATCGGCCTCTACAAGTCCATTAGGTTAATCTAAGCAGCCTCTACGAGTCTTCAGGATGAAACGCGACAAGCAGAGTCCAGCAGTGCCCGAGGCGCAGAGCAGTTCCAGGGCGAAGCAACCATCAACCGCCGCAGCGTCCAAAGAGAAATCAATTGTCATCTCTTTCAGATTGTCCGAATCGGCTTATGAACCCTACCGCGAGGCGGTTGAAAAAAGCGGCGTGGGCCGGTCGGCGTTTTTTCGTCAGTTATTTACCGATAACAGGTCCAAAGTGATATTGACCGAAAAGAAAATACACACAGAAGATTATAACAAGTATCTGCATCTGGTTAACAAGATTTCGAACAACATCAACCAACTTGCGCGCCTGCTTAATGGCGCGGAAAAAGTGGGTAAAGTCACGCATCAGCAATATGCTACCGGTTTGAACACACTCAATAGCATTCGTCTCATGCTGCTCTCGAAGCTGGGCCGAAAGGAGTAGCGGTTTGATCATTCGCTACGGAGGCGGAAACAAAGGCATAAAGGAATACCTTGAAGAGGGTCGCAAGGTAGACCGCCATTTGTCGCGCGACGAACTTGATCGGCGTGTTCCCGTTGAGGGTGATCTAATGGTCACCCAGGCGGTTATTGATTCTATTCCTGATCAGAATCAGGATCGCTACCTTCACATATCCATGTCATTCAACGAGCCTGATGTTCAAGAAGACGACATAAAAAAGGTTTTCGGTGAATACCGTCAACTGCTCATGGCGGCATATGGCGATGACGAATACAACATTTACGCTGAGATTCACTGGCCAAAGGTAAAACAGTCGTACAATCATAAAACGCAGGCGATGGAGCCTCGTTACCCGCACGTTCATATTGTCATCCCCAAGAAGAATGTACTGACAGGCAAATTCCTGAATCCAGTCGGAATGCATGAAGTGAGCGTTAAGTACCTTGATGCCATTCAGGAAAAGCTTAATCGTGATAACGGACTTTCATCGCCCAGGCTCAGCCCGCGAATAGGTGCTGATCATTATGCCGCCGCACTGGATCGTTATAAGGCGACCGAGTTTGTCACAAAGAACGGGAAGGTAAAGCGGGCTATCCATTCTGCGATTATTTCCCGTGACATTCGCTCATTTGAGGTATTCAAGGATCTGGTTTCCGAGTACGGCGAAGTCAAGGTGCGCAACGCAGGTAAGGAAAACGAGTACCTTGCAGTTCGTGTGGGTGATGATAAAAAATTCACCAATCTTAAAGCCAACATTTTCAACCAGGCCTATCTGGAAAATCGCGCCCTGGTGCTCGATCCTGTCAGTGATGCTCAAGTAAAGACCCGACTTGAAACCTGGCAAACCATTCAAAGTCGGGAAGTCAAATACATCAGTAACGCCTCGGCCAAGGTAAAGTCTCACTACAGAGACTTGTCCTTGCCTGATCGAAGAACCTATCTCGATGAGAGGGAGCGCAGCTATGGCGAAAAATACAGACCCCAACGACAACCAGAAAGCCATGAGTACTCAAACGAAATACCCGGTCTCGGAACGGGAGATTACGGCTCAGGTCATTTTGAATTTGGACGAGAAGGACCGGCCCAGGCAGGTCATTTGCACGAGTTGTCCGAAGGCAATGTGGATCACTTCGCAGCAAAGGGGAGCGGATCAGTTGGACTGTTTTTGCTTGGTGATGAAGCAGATGACGTACACGACGTGGAGGCCGACCAAGATATTCGATTGCGAGGTGCTCTATATGCTGGAGGCGGAGGCAGCCGAGAAAGCCGCGCGGGAAGGGTAGTCCCAGACCTGATCAGTGATCCCCAGTCCTGCGTGCTCACCTCCCTCCTGCACGCTGAGGCAGACAGGCAGCTGCAAGCCAATGACCTTGATCGGTTCAAGGAGATCCGCACCCATCTCGATGCACAGCATCTCCTTGCCTATGCCCAGCTCAAATTCGGCGTTGACCCGGCTCTGCACCCGGTCAGCAAGGCCAAAGACGGCAGCGTTCGCATCAGGGCAGGCAAATACAATTACAACGTTTCTGACTTCCTCACCAGGCATGTTGGTCTTGAATGGGGTGAAGCGTCGAACCTGCTCTTGGAGCTGTACGAAAAACAGCAGTCGGGCATTACCGAGAAGCCCCTTTCCAAAGTCATATTGTTGGAGGAGTGGCGTCGTTTTCGCCAAGAAATCTATCCGCAGAATATTCGCACTTATGACGATCTGAAAAACGAGATTAAAGTCAGTTTTTCGCTTGGCCTTAAAGCTATCAACTCTGAATATTTTTCACGTCGAAAAAATATCACCCAGGACCAGACTTTAAGTCGCGCTGACAAGCATTACTTTCGCTCAGTTGTTATACTGGAGAAGTTGCAAAAGGTTGAAGCGCTACAGCAACGGATTGATGAGCAGAACAGCTTAAAGAACAGGGTTAAGTACCCGTATTCAACTCTTTTTTATGATTTCGCAACGAAGAGCGAGGCCCTAGGCATGAAGATCCTTGATCAGCTGAAACGGAAACATGTAGCACCCATGGAAGAAGGCGTGAACACAATCGGTGGCCAGCGTCCTTTCACACCTCACCAGCTGCCTGACGGCGCAGAGGCGATGAAGCGTGCCCGACTGGTTGCAAAGCTTCACGCCCAGGAACGCGAAGCTCGCGAGCTACGCATCAAGCTGTCGGATTTGCGCGCAAGGCCCCAAGCTGATGGAACAGTGGCGTTCAACCACAGAGAGCATGGCAAGCAGATTTTCGTCAACCATCCTGACCGCGTTGAACTCAATCGAACCACTGAGCCAGACGAGGTAGGCGTAGGGCTGATGTACGCTACCGAGCGCTTCGGTAATCCGCTCGAAATCAGCGGTAGCAAGGAATTCAAGCAGCAACTCATAGAGGTTGCTGCTGAGCGTGACATGGACATTACCTTCACAGATGAGCGCCTCAACCAGGCCTTGGCTGCCAAGCGTCTGGAACTGGGTCTGGAACCGCTCGCAGGCAATGTCATCACCGTCCCTACACTCGAGCTGGATAGCAGCCTGCCTGTTGACCAGGCGGTTGATAAGGCGCTGCTGGAGTCCAGGGTAGCCGAGCTGGACGCGGTCAATCAGGGCATACCTTATTCGATGGCCGATGTGGCCATGCACCAGGACATGGTTTCCGATGCAACGGCGCGTCATGAGGAGATCGCGGCAGGGTTCCTGGATAGCGATCGCATCCGAGAAATTGCACGCGAGGACCTTGATGCCTACGCCTACCTGCAAGGCAAGCCTGAGCAGGTACCGTTGGCACTGGCTATGGCCGAAACCAAAGGCAACGGTGTGTACAGCGATTACCTGAATGAACACGGACCTGCAGAGTTTGGCCTTACGGTTGATGCTGCCCGCTTCATGGTTCAGCGTGACGGGGGCATCTCCACTCAGCAGCCAGTGGCTGGACAAGTGCCTGAGCCCCAGGTTGAATCGATGCCAGTGCAGGCCCAGGTGGAACAGGAACCTGTGACTCGTTTCATTCGCCCGGACTTCGTCACAGCGCTTGAGGAAAAAGCGCAGCTGGAACAACCGGCTGTTAACAGGGAGCCAACACAGTTTGCAGACTGGACCGATGCGGCCAGTACCGCAGCACGCCTTCATGCAGACTTCGACCTTGAGCCGCGCAGTGACGAGTACAGCCGGAATGTCGCTGCCGTGGGCATCGAGGCGTCGCAATACATGGCCAGCGCACAAGGTGGGCAGGAAGAGTTCTACGGCGCGGACAAGGCCTACCATGAGGCAGCGCTGGTCTCTGATATGAGCCGCCTCGCTGCCACGCACGAAGCCTATCGTACCTATGTCCAGAACTATGCACCGACTCAGCTCCAGACCCGCATGGATGCCGTTCAGCCCGCTCCAGCTGTAGAGCAACCAGCTGCAGGTATCGAGCCGCTGAACTTCACTCATAACGGCCAGCCAGCCGAACTCGACCTCAGCCGTTATTCAGGTCAACCGGCTCCCGGTGAGCCAGCTGTAACCGTCATCGAGCAACCAGCAGCTTCAGCGCCCGAGCCGTTGAACTTCACCCATAACGGCCAGCCAGCCGAACTCGACCTCAGCCGTTATCAAGGTCAACCGGATCCCGCTGAGCCAGCTACAGCCGTCATCGAGCAGCCAGCAGCTTCAGCGCCCGAGCCGTTGAGCTTCACCCATAACGGCCGGCCAGCCGAACTCGACCTCAGCCGTTATCAAGGTCAACCGGTCCCGGCTGAGCCAGCTGCAGCCGTCATCGAGCAGCCAGCAGCTTCAGCGCCCGAGCCGCTCAACTTCACGCATAACGGCCAACCCGCTACGCTGGATCTTGGACGAAATAGTGCTCCCGCCAGCCCAGTGCAGCAGCTGTCGCCCGAAGTGGCGGCTAGAGCCTCAGAGCTTCGTCAGGTTCGTGAGATGTACGCTGCTGACGCTGCTCCGGATGTATACGATCAGATCGTGCGCAGCGGTACGCTGGCCGATGTGGAGCGAGGCCATGAGGATATCGCTACGCATGAAGCGTTTGGCAACGACGAAGCCTTGCGTGAATTGGCTCGCAAAGACCTGGTGGCCTTTGAACGTCTGGAAGGTAAGCCTGAGCAGCAGAACGTTGCGCTGGCCATGGGACGAGCGATGGAAAACGAGCAGTACAGCGCCTATATTGCCGAGTACGCGCCTGAGGGCTTCGCAGTAACCGTCGAGGCTTCGAGAGTGGTGGCGTCTGAGCAAATGACACAGGCACCAAGCGGCATGGAAAGAGCCGAACCTGATTTTGATATGTAAGAGGCCACTATGACGCGATCAGTTATCCAGCACAGGGCGATTTCAGCGCAGATTGCATCACTGCAATCCCAGCTGGCTGCCTTGGAAGAAACGTCCGAGTACGTGCGTGACCGAGAGTTCGTGGACCAGCTGGATAACCTTCTAAACACCTACGGCAAGGACTTGCGGAGCGTGATAGCAATATTTGATCCGCAAGCCAAGCCTTCGCAGGAAGGAAGGTCACAAGGAAGCCGGGGACCGAGGAAGGTTCAGAAGTACCGCAATCCACACACTAACGAAATTCTGGTAACTGCCGGTGGCAATAACAGGGTTTTAAAAGAGTGGAAAAAGCAGTACCCTAACGAGAACATCAAGGACTGGATTGAAGGAAAAAAGCAATGAGAAAGTTGATATTCGCACTGATGGCTTGTGCGGCGCTGGCCGGTTGCAAGAATGAAGGCGGTGATTTCGTCGGTGTTTGGAAAAATTCAGGCAAGCTTCCCGAAACCCTGACTATCACCAAAGCTGGTGACGGTTACCGTGCTCAATCCCACATTGAGGATGACAAGGAAGGCTATATGGATGTTGAGGCTGCTCTTGTAGCTGAGTCTAATACCCTGCTTGTCACTTCCGAGAAAGAAAAAGCTTTGGAATTATCAGGCGGTAAGGTCACAAGCTATCTGCGCAACGGGACAGATACCTTCACCAAGGTAAAATAAGCCGGTTACCCGAAAAGGCGCTACGGCGCCTTTTTTTTGCCTGCGTTTTCGCTAGAGTGAAAATTTAGGAAGGAGATCAGGACTAGATTAATTTAAAAACTGAAAAAATTCTGCTACCTGTCTGCGGCGATAACTGGGTTTTAAAAGAGCGGAAAAAAGTATCATAAAGGATTGGATCGAAGGAGATATTAATTGAGAAAGCTGATTTTCGCACTGATGGCTTGTGCGGCGCTGGTGGGTTGTAGTGACAAGGGCAAAGATTTTGTTGGGGTCTGGAAACTTTCCGATAAGTTACCCGAAACCCTAACTGTTACCAAGGTTGACGACGGCTATCGCGTTATGTCCCACATTGACAAAGATGATCACGGCTATATGAACGTGGAAATTTTTGTTTATCCTGAGTCCGACAAGCTTCTTGTGTCGAAGGAGAAGAAAAGGGCATTGGAGCTGGGCAGCGACGGCAATCTCACCAGCTATCTGCGCATGAAGCCGCAGATCTTCGCTAAAGCTAACTGATCCGCTTCCCCCATAAAAAGGCGCTACGGCGACTTTTATTGCCTGCTGTTTCGCGGGCGCGAAATCAAGGAAGGAGTAACCATGAGCTATCTTTCGCTAACCCCTGCACAAGACTGGTTCTTTCGCCATGCTGCCCCAAACCCTGGACAGCCCCCGATCGTTTATCAGGTTGCCGTTTGGGCACTCAAGCCGCCTAAGGAAGAAGGGGGTAGATCGGAAATTATCGGTTTGATTGCGCCGAATTTCGGAGGGATGGAAAGCCGCATGCTTCACGAGCCGCCACCTGTGCCAGGTTGCTATCTGCACCGCGACCAATTGAACGAAGAAGAACTGAAAGCGTTGGCCAAGCGTTGATGGAGTGTAGGCCGCTTCAGAACCCTCCGAGACAGCGGGGCCCAATGCTGTTACTTATACGATAAGCTGCACCCGCTGCGCTGGGTTAGGCGCTGATTATCACAAAAAAATGGAATTGATTTATGAAAAAGCTGTTGGCAACTGCCTTGATTTTTTCCACCCTTACAGGTTGCGCCGCCATTCAGAACGAAGACGGCAGCAACAAGAAAACTGCGGTCTATGGGGGAACCGGTGCGTTACTGGGAGCAGCGGCAGGCGCTTTGCTGGGCGGTAAGAACAAGGGCAAGGGCGCGCTGATCGGTGCGGCTGTAGCCGGATCAGCAGCCGCAGGCTATGGCTACTACGTCGACAAGCAGGAAGCCGAGTTGCGCGACAAGATGAAAGGATCGGGTGTACAGATCGAGCGTAATGGCGACGAACTGAAACTGGTGATGCCGGGTTCCATTACGTTCGCTACTGGCAAAGCAGAGATACAGCCGTCCTTCTACAACACCCTGAACCAGCTGTCCTCCAACTTTGGTCAGTTTCCTCAAAGTGATCTTGTGATCACAGGCAATACCGATTCGGTTGGCAGCTACGAAGCTAACAAGCTTCTGAGCTCTCGCCGAGCGGACAGCGTTGCTCAATACTTGCAGGCCAACGGTGTGAGTGCTTCGCGGGTGCGTACAGTAGGTGCTGGTTCAAGCCTGCCTATCGCTACCAATGATACGGCGGAAGGCCGTGCTCAGAACCGGCGTGTTGAAATCAAGCTGGTTCCCCGCCCTGGCGCTCAAAGTGCCCAACGCTAAGCCTTGATCCTGGCTAAGCCAAACAGCCCGCCTCCTGTTCAATGGGCGGAAAAAAACCGGCATTAGAAGCCGGTTTTTTCCATTTCGCGGGCGGGAAATACTGCTATCGAGTCAAGTCACGTACGAATTGAATCGGACCGGGCGCACTGCTGCTGTAGTTTTCCTTTTCACCTTCCAAGGAATACTTCCAATGAACGTGATCGCCCTCCCCTTCCCGCTGCTGATACACCGCGAACGAGAACTGTGCTGAGCGCAGTGCCTCCCTCAAAAACGGGTAGTCACTTCCTTTTGCGTCGAAGGTTTCGATCACTCCAAATAGGGCGTCGTGATCGAACGACTCGATCTGGTCAGCCACCATTGCCGCATAGATCGAGGAGTCGAACATTGCAGACTCGCGGAAGGCAATACGGCGTGCTACAGCCATAATCCGGTTCTCCTCACTGCCAGGCGAGTGGGTAGACAACGGGCTTGCCGCCCTGATAAACCATTGTGCCTGCTTTGCGGGTGCAGGTTTTGCCAGCGTAATAGGCGCCTTCGCTGAACATCTGGGTACCAAGGAAGCAGTATTGCGCCAGATCCTGTTGCACTCTGGCTTCCCGGCTTTGCTCAAGGCGCTGGACGCGCATGTCCTGCGCGGTCATCTGCTCTTCCATAGATTTGATCTGGATGTTCGCCCGGTCCATGTCAGAGCTGGAAGCACAGCCAGTCAGTACTATGCAAACAGCGGCAGTTGCGAATAATGCTTTCATGAGTCACTCCTTAACGAATTAGTGCCTGGCTGCCCCAGGCGGCCCACCACTGCGCAGGTGACGCGATTTTCGCGGGCGCGAAAAGTCAGGCAAAGACCATTGCCGGCACTTCGGGTTTCGGCAAATTGGCACGGGATTTAAAGAACTCATCCTCATACCAGACAATCTTGTTGCAGCTGATGGGCAGAATCCGACCGCCCTTCTTGAAAATCAGTTGCTCGGTATAAGGCATGTTCACAATCTCCTGAGGCAGCATCAGGGCGCGTTGGTGACGCTGTATCGAGTCGTTTGTACTGCTTCCCTGTTTGGACATGCCTCGGCTGCGCTCCTTGTGTTTGAGCGTCCTGTAGCCCAGTCGCTCGGAATATTCTTTTGCGTCTTCCATATTGTCGGGAGCAAACACAATTTCATTGTGCATGGTGCCGAGCAATGCTTGGCCGCCGGCCTTGCCATAGACGCGATCCGAATAGATCTGCGCCTTGTTCTGGAAGATCACCGCATAGCGCATGTTGTAGGCACGGGTGTATCCCGAGGATTTTTCAATAACGCCAATGCGCCCGAGAGCCACGAACTCATCGAGCAGCGGCAGACACTGGTATTTCAATACCGGATTGCCGTCTGCATCCTTCGGTCCCTCATCCGGCAGGGTACCGGTGTTGACCGCCAGGGCTTGCGAGAAAAAGATGTTGAGCATCTTTGCGTACTTTTCGACGTTATCCGGTTGGATGCCGACGAAGATGGTCATTGGTTTCTTGCGCAGATCACGAAAATCGAAGTCGGATTTGGAGGTTGCGGCACGTGCCATCGCATCGGTAAAGACGCTCAGGGCCGTGGAAATAATGCCGCGTACCGTCTCTTTCATCTTGTCGTTCGCGTTCGCATAGCCCATCAGCATTCGAACGGTCTGTTCGGAGAGCTTGCGGCCCTCATTGTCGCGCCAGGCGATCGTGCTCATTGCCCATTTGTCGAAGCCAATGGCAACAGTGTTGAGAGCGTCCGCTTGATACATGGTCCGCTCCACTTCGGGGCTTTCCATCATGTACATGAGAATGCCATCCAGCGCATCCCGGGCAGTCAGGTAGAACCCCTGGTTCGGTCCGTCCGGTGCATCGATCAGGATGGTGGTCAGGGACTTGATGTCGGCCAGCGTCTTGCGCGGATCTTCGCTGATGTAATCCAGCGGGTTCCAGCAGTGCGATTGAAAGTTCGCGTTGTCAGGGGAAAACAGGTACACCTCCTGACCCATTACGTCCTTACGATAGCCGGCTGTGATCGCGAAGTTCTCGGT
The DNA here is from genome assembly GCF_000759445.1 of Pseudomonas lutea. Lineage (NCBI taxonomy): Bacteria > Pseudomonadati > Pseudomonadota > Gammaproteobacteria > Pseudomonadales > Pseudomonadaceae > Pseudomonas > Pseudomonas lutea. The sequence continues at coordinate 47,913 of NZ_JRMB01000005.1, read as the reverse complement.
CTTCGGGTCAAAGTTGATGACGCTGTGCGGATAGGTCAGCAGGTTCGGAATAACGAAGCTGACACCCTTGCCGGCGCCTGGAGGCGCGGAAAGGGTTGTGTATTCTTGCGAGTAGTCTGCGATGAAGCGCTTGCCCTTCTTGCCCAGGATCACTGCAGGCCATTTCGGTGTGTAGTCCGGCTTGTAGAACATGTTTGCCTTGGCAATCTCGGCATCTGTCGCAAAGCGCGCATCGCCGTGCAGCTTGTCGATCTCGCGCTTGCCGCTGAATACGATAGCCAGGCAAACAACAATGATCAGAACGACCGGCACGGCAGACAATGCCAGTGAAATCTTGATCATTTTCTCGACTACCCCACCGACATGCCCGTAGGCGCTGTAGTAGTCGTGAAGCGTGAAGACGCTCACAGTTGCCGGGTCCAGATCCAGCCGCTGCAGCAGGAAAGCCCCACCGGCGTATTGACCTCCGACGACGGCGGCGATGGCCAGAATCAGCATGATGATCGCCGCGGTGATTTTCCTTCCCATGACCTATTCCCCGTTCAACAGGCGAAGTTGCTCTTCTGGCTCGAATAGCACTTCCTTGAGGTAGGAGCCTTCCCAGTGGCAAACGCAGTCGATCGATGTTTTCACCGTGCGGTAGATGAACTGATAATCGAGTGTCAGACCCACGTCTGACTGCTTGACCATTTCCGTCAAGCGGGCAGCAGCGCTGTTGCAGTCGTTGAAGTGGGCAGTCGTGAGACTGCCCTTGTGGCCGGTATTGAGGACCGAAAAATACGACCAGGTTTCGTCGCCTTTGAGCTCGGACATGAAGATGTGGTCGGCCTTCATCCGCATGCAGGATTGCACCAGGTATCGAGCGCTCATGTGAGGCCCGAAGAACAGGTGAACCCGGTTCGGATGATTGGGCATCTGCAGTTCGTGAATGTCCTCGATGGTGATGTAACGCTTGGCGAGCGGATACAGGTCGACGATGGCCTTGGAAAAAGTCGTCTTGCCCGAACCGGTCGCACCGCCGAACAGCAGATTCAGCTTGTGACGTACGGCCATCTGAAAGAACTTCATCATGTCGCCGCGCTTGACGCACATGATCATTTCTTTCTGCCATTCTTCAATGTCGCCTTTCTTCTCGATCACACGATAGCCGCTGAGGCGGCCAGTATCGTGATAGTCCTGCAGCGAGAAACGAGCGGAGGATGGTTTACGAATGGTGAATGAAATGCAGCCCTTTTCCGTGGCCGGGGGCATGACGATCTGCCCCCGTTCGCCGTCAGGCAGCGCAACTGGACAGATCGGGTTCTTCTGCAACTGGCCGGAGTCGTTGGCGACCCCTACCGCCATTGCTGTTGCCAGCTGGGAACACAGTTGCAGATCCAGATGCGGGGCTTTTTCACCATGCCACATGCTGTTCTTTTCGTACCAGATTTCCCCAGGGCGATTGATGGCCACCTCGGTAACGCCCGGAATATCCAGTTTGTCCTGAATGCCCGTCTGCTTGAGCAACGAGCGTACCGGTTTCGAGTTGTCAAAGACCGGCGCCGCGATGGCGCCAGGCTGGATGAAAGGGCTGACAGTCGTCATTACTGCACTCCGTACACTCTGGTGAAGTCCACATCGCGGGCAACCAGGATGTTGGTTTCCGCCGCCTGTTTCACATAGCCGGTATTCGGTATGTTGATGCTGTTCTCAAGAGCAATGCTGGCCATGTCACTGCCATTGTCTGTGCTGCTGTCAAACGAGACTTCGCTGCTGCTTGTCGAATTGCTCAGTGCTTTGAATACATCGTCAGCAAAGCTCAGCAATATGGCACCGCCGAAGCGTTCCATCAGATGGCGGTCAATCCATGCGTCAAGACCGGCACCACCCAGAGCGTCAGCGGCGAGCGAGTCAAACTGAACGTGTGCATGATCAGTTGTCTCAACGTCACCCCACGCAACAAACACCTTGGCCACACCTGCAGACATCGCCACCTTGCGCTCGCCGTTCACGGTGCTGCCCTTGCCCATCAGCAATACCGAACCATCGGCGCTGTAGACGTCGCGGTTGATGATGCACATGACGCCACCCGGATAGTTGGTGACAACGCGCTCGCGCATGGTGCAAGGAATGGTTGTGCCACGGGCCAGCAGGTATTTCACGCTTCCGCGCTGCTGTACGGTGCCGTTCGGATACCGTTCGGTCTGCAGCATGCCGCCAATCGAAGCTTTGCCTCCTGCAGAGCCACCAGTCCCCCCCGCTGCGCCGCCGCCCAGGCTTGCACCAGTTAAAGAGCCGCCACTGTCGGACCCGGACAGGTACGAGCTGTCGGCCTCTTGACCATCGAGTGAGCTTGCGCTCGCATTTCCGCCTGCAGCACGGGTATTGGAACCCGAGCCACCGCGGCCACTGGCTGCATTGTTATCTGCCCATAGGACTGAGCCGTTCAATCGGCGAGCGGCCGCGACCTCAGCTGGCGTCGGTTCGCGTTTGGCTGTGCCCCCACCATTGGCTTGCTGAGGTGCTTGACCACGCTGCGCACCCTCATAGCGTCCAAGGCTTGGCTGCCCTGGAGCAGGCTGCTGGCCGCTTTGACGGCCAGCGTTCAGGCGAGCCAGTTCTGCCTGTTTTTCTAGGGCAAGGCGTTGATCTTCGGCAGCTTTCTGCTGCGCAGCGAGATCCGCGGCAAGCTTTTCCTGATAGCGGCCCAGATCCGGGCCATCGCTGGTTTTCTGCGCCAGTGCCGGATCTTCTGCCACGTTCGCGGCCCTCGCAGCTTTGCTGGCCTGAACCGAGCGATAAGCGAACAACCCTACGAAGCCTAGGCACAACAGGGCAGCAACAATGATCGCGACGACCGCGATGACCACCCCTTTACTCTTGCGCTTTGGGGATTTGGTCGTAGGTTCTCCGCGATCACCTGCCAGCGGTTGAGGGGCTACAGGCGGATCAATCGGACGGCCTTCCTCTGCATCAAGGTCTTGGTATGGATTATTGGCCATTGCGGTTCACCCTTGTCTCGCCGGTAGTCGTTTTCTTCCAGTTGTACGGAGCATCGCGCAGCGAGTCTGTTTTGAGCCCCAGAACCTGGTCACCAATACGAAGGCGGAATTCGTCCGTCACCTCATGCACAACCAGTACATCGTCTTTCATGTGGAAGTTGGTAATGGCTTCCTTGAGTTCTGATTTAGGGTTGTAGCGATAAACATTGGGCAATGCTTTGCTGGTCGGAAACCGCATGCAGGTGAATCGGCCATCGTCCCAAACCTCGGTAGGAGACAATGACTGATCGCCATACTTGAAGTAGTTGCGGTTGATTGGGCCGTCCGAACACGGGCCACGATCCACCACAGGTGCTTTGATAGGAACTGGAACGGCGGGGTATTGATAACGTACCTGCCAGGAGGCACGCTTGATATCATTCGTTTCCACCAGCTGGATAGCATAGGTACGCTTGTTCGTCACAAGGTTGATGTTCGTGTCTGGAAACGGCGCTTTGGGTTTGAGGAAGATGCTGTTTTCCCGGATGCCGATAGTCCATGCGTCAGAGTCGCCAATCGACAAGCCACCGCCCGGAATGCCCACGACAACCTCACCTGGTTCCAGCTTGACCAGTGTGGTGTTACCAGGTCGGGTGCGGATAACAACCACGTCGTCCGGGTTGTACATTACATTCTGGATGCGCTGGTCAAAAGTCGATGGTGTGGGTGCAGTTGCAGCGCTGGCCAGGTTGCAACCCATCAGAGTTGCGACGACTACAAACGTGTTAAGTGCAAGATTGTATTTCATTGTCAGTTCCCGATTTGCTCTTGCACCAGTTGATAGGCCGGAATCTTCATACCGAGCGGGTTCAGGCGACGCTCCTCGGGCTTGAGTTTCGGATTGGGGTAGCTGTAGCTGAGTGTGGCAATCCAGTAGGTTTGCGGAATCATCAAGCTTGGCTTGCCATCTGCCGCAATAACGGTTTTTGCGAAGCGAACGGTTGCCGTCGACGTTTTCTGGTCCAGGGTAATGGACGTAATAGGCGCTTCTACACGGGCCTTATTGGTCAGAATGGCGAGCGGCGATTTAGGCGACTTGACGAAGTTGTCGTACTCGTTGAAAACCGAACCACCCAGAATGCTATATGACTTTACCGTGTCGTAATTGCGCTGAGCCAGGTTCCAGTCATACGACTCACGAGCAATTACATATTGCGAGATAAAGAACTTGTCAGCTTCCTCGCCAAACGTCGTCTTCGCCTCACCCAGCGGCGCCTCGGCAGTGACCGAACCTCCGTCGTGAATTCGGAGAACATAGGGTTCGACTGTTTTCAAGGGCATCATGACAACAATGGCAATGCCCAGAAGCAGGTTCAATACAACGGAGATACCCGCCACAATCACTGCAGCTTTGGTCATCTTCTTGTTCGACGCTTCGCGTGAGCGCTCGAATTTCTTCGCTTCCTCGATCAGGCGCTTGGCTTCTTTTCCCAAGGCACCTTTTTCCGCAGCGTCTCCGCTGTCGCGGCGCTGTTCCAGGCTCTTGGTCTCCTCGAAATGCTTTTGCAATTCCGGGCTGACATCCGTGTTTTTTCTCATTTCTTCACCTCGCCGAAAGTCTCATGTGGCTGGTTGATGTTCACCTTGATCAATGGCCCCTCTGGTTCTGGGGGCATTGGTGGTTTGGAAGAACATGCCGAAACGAGAAAAGCCGATAACACCAAGATCAAAACCTTGTACATGTGTAACTCCATTTTTTCGCGCCCGCGAAATCTTTATATTGGTTAAACCTGAAAACGGAATTTCGCGCCCGCGAAAATCATCCTAACTTGCGATTGGACCCAGCACCCGCGATCCGATTACCGCTGCCACCTGCTCCTTTCCCCAAGCCTTTGGCGAGTTGACTGACACCCCGCGTCATCATGCTCATCATCGGACCCGCTGCGCCCAGGCCACTTATGCCAACACCGCCAGTCAGTTGAGAGGCAAGAGAGGGAATAGCCATCATTACGCCGGAGAAAAGGATGTAGCAGAATAGTAATTTAATCTGTGTTACATCCGTAACTAGAATCTTACTGAAGTCGTTGCCCGAAACATATTGCTGCAGGAGGTTTGTTAAGAGCGTAAAGCCTATGCCGAAAAAGGCATAAAGAAAAATATAGTTCAGCAGCTGTGATGCCCATTTCATGAAGTAGTCCCGAGTTAACGGGAAGAATGCGAATGAAATAAAAATTGGCCCAACTAACAATACAAAGGCAACCATAATCTTGGCAATCAGCAAATACAGGAACGAGATAGCCATGAATATAGAACCGCCAATTGCCACAATTAGGATAGTCCCGAGGGCACGCATCATCGGCACCAAGTTCCATTTGAGCAAGGTCATTTTGGGTGTTTTTGTCCAGATCATTGTTACGGTGTCGATGATCTGGTTTCCCATCTGATCAATGATGTTAGGCACTTGAGTATTGGTCCGAGCGAATGCTTGGGCGATTTCCGCACCAATACTTTGGACTGGAGCCACCACGGCGGTATTGTAAAGCGAGATGTTGAACGCGAACGCTGTGAACAGCGCCATGTAGAACATCCGCTTCAGCAAATCACCAATGGGTAGTTCCTGCGTGTTGCCTGACCAGATCCAGTTGAGTGCAATAATTACAGCATACAGGGACACAAAGGCACCCACTACAGGCGCCACCAAACTGGCGAGCGCAGGTAAACCCGACGAAAACACCGAGGAAAGTCCGGTGTCAATCGACGCGAATATATCGGAGCCTATAGTGAATTGCCCTGCCATGGTTATTCCCCACTCTTCATGAATTTGTCGAATTCATCGTTTTGCTTTTGAGCCAGCAGATCATCCTGCTTGTCCATCAGATCTTTGGCCGTTGCCTGCCGGTTTGCCTCGTTGGCAATAGTTGCTTGCTCGGTTTTGATCCGGTTGGAAATGTCTTCTTTTTGCTGAGGCGTAGTGGCCTGATCAGCTGCTGCCTGCAGATTCTGAATATTCTGCAGACGCAGGTTATTCGCGTCATATTGGGCTTCAGCAGTGGCCATGTTGGTCAGCTTCTTGTCGTAGACCTCCTGCTGCAGGGCGTCATCAGACGTAAGACCGTACTGGCTGCGCAAGCTGGCCAGTTTTGAACTGTCCATGTTGCTGTAGATCGTTGACCAGCTGCCGGCAGTGGTGGTGGTCGGAAGGTAGCTGGTCATCTTGGAGCTGTTGTACATGCTCCCGTAGCCGGAATTTCCGGTTGTCAGCCCCTTCAGTTCATTGAACTGGGACTTGGCCTGGGAGATAGCGTTTTGAGCCTCAGAGAGCGCTGCTGCAGCTTGATCGGCCTGCGCTTTGGCATCCAGCGCCATCTGCGCAATGCTTGCTACGTCAACGGTAGGAATGCCGGAGGCCAAAGCGTTTGCCGAGATCGTGCCCAAGGCCACGGAAATTGCAAACGAGAGTGAGCGAGTATTCAAGCGAGTCATTTCATTTCTCCTTGTTTTTCAGCACTTTTCATTTCGCGATAACGCTGTTGAAAAATAGGCACCCAAGCGGCTGGATCAGAGCCAACTTCGGCCTTGATCTTGTGCGCCAGATCGATGCTTTCCCACGTACCTGAGATAATCGGCAGGAAGTCATCGAAGCCTTCCAGGTCGAGCAGTACGAACGTGGACTGATGTTCCTGTTTGATCAGGAATGTGCGCGACGCCTTGTCGAGTTTGTGAAGTTCGTCGAACTCTTTGCGGTTCAGGCCGCACTTCTCGTAGCTCTCAAAGGTGGCGTCCGGGTTTGGCAAAAACACCTTGGTCGGAGTCTGCTGAATGATCGGTGCGAAGATCGCGCAGTTGATGGCGTCCTCGGGCGACTGCGACACCAGAAACATGAATTCGCCCTTGATCCGGCCTGCTTTGAGCGTGCCCATGATCTGTGCTTGGGTTGTCGGGTAGTTGGCAGGCACCCAAAACTCTTCAACCAGCGTCAGGAACAGTTCACCGGCCTTCTGCATCATGTCTTTCATGTGGAACAGCACGGATAGCACAGGCTCGGTGGCCGGGTGGCCGGGCTTGAGAATGTCGGTGGTGTTGAACCCGATCCGGCGCATGTTTGCCGGGTCGAACTGGTTGACCGGGCTGTCCAGTGCCCAGGCCAGCGAGCCATTGCAAGACTGCTGCCATTTGGCCAGGCGATCGCCCAGGCCGTCCCCCCCTTCTGGCGGGATCAGTGACGACAGATAGCTGAAACGGCGGTCCAGCTGTTCCATGCCCATGATCGTGTCAACGGCATTCTTGATCTTGGCTTCGTCACTGGCGGTCAGATGGCCACTGTTGTCACGGCCACAGGCACCGACAAGCCCGTACAGGTATGAACGCAGTGACGGCGAGTCCGTTAACTGGAACGGGTTCAGGCCGGTGTAGACACCTTCCTGAATGTCAAAATAGGTCGTGCCGTAGGTCTCAAGGAACATCTGCATCGAGCGGTTGAAGTCGATGGCAAAAATCTTGGGGTTGAAGCGATCCAGAAACCCGACAAGGGTCCCTTCAAAGGTCGTCTTACCCGCACCGGTCGCGCCTAGGCAAAGCATGTGCCCCGGATATTTCTGACCCCGCACGTCCTGCGTTGGATTGCTGACATGCGTGTTGAACCAGAATACGGAACCGGAAACGGTCGGCAGCGGCATGACGGCTGAGCCGTCGCCAATTGGATTGCCGCGCTGTTTCCCGGTCGGGTAGTTGTACAGCGAAAAGCCACACGCAACGTTACGAGTAGTCTTTGGCTCGGCCAGAGGCTTGTCTTTTGTGCCAGGCATCATCGAGTAATAGGTGAAGATCCCCGAGCTAGTTGCACGCACGAAGCGAGCACCGCTGGAAGCCAGCAGGTTAGTCGCCATTGTGCTGCCATTGTCGGTCGCCTCACGTGCCGTACGGCCATACACCACCAGCGCACCGTGGTGTTCGCCAAGGGTTATTTCGCCCGAGGCGATGTAGCTGCGGGCTTCCTGAATGTCCTGGACGTAGTGTTCAGGGAAATTCGTGCCCGATGAGACCTGGTTGATCTTCTTGTTGCTCAGGCCCAGCGACTTGCTCGCCGTGAAGTTGAAAAACGACTGGGTAAGGCAGAACTCGAAGGGTTCTTTGAGCAGCGAGTTCCACATCGCCCGTTTGCTTTCGTCGGGAAAGTCCAGGTCGTAGTAGGTCGCATAAATCTGTCCGCCCGTGCTTGGGCGAATCTCGCAAAGGTCAAACCCGAAATGCAGGCCAGCTGTCTGGATGGTATCGCTGATAGCGTCACCGCTCAGCGGCACGATTTCATCGGAGCGGTTCAGCAGCTGGTTGAGGAATCCACCAATTTGCGAGTGCGTGACACCATGGGAATTTTGCTCGATGCCCAGTGCTACGGGGTCGTAATGGCGCAGCGACTTGAGCGCAAAATCGAGCAGCATGTTCATCCTCTCGATGCCCTGCTCGATGTCGAAATCGTATTTCAGCACGAAGCTGATGGAGTACGTGGTCTTGAAAAAATCATCGCCCTGGAAGCGCTGCAGGTACTTTTCGGCAAACTGCGCTACGAAGGTATTCTTGAATTTGTAATCAAAATCGAGACGGACCCGCTCCTTGCGAACGTGAAGCCATTCGGCAAGGTTGGGTGCGTTCACCTTGGCAATCTCAGCCAGGATGCGGTTGAACTGGTTGAAGCCACGAATCAGCTCGCTATCGGTCGTGGTTTCAAATGGGCACCCCTGCAGAGTGATCACGCCGAGCAGCCGTTCCTCGCCCATGGTGACGACACGGCTGTCAACATGACGGCCGTAGGCTGGCATTAGCTCAGCCGGATCTATGAATTTTTTTAAGCTGTCTGCGAAAACGCTCATGCTTGGACCCTACTTTGTTGGGTGAAACGGTGATGATCTTCGAAGTCAGACGAAGGCGAATCCACCACGATTTGAAGCTCCACTTGGCCCGCTCCATTGCCTTGTTATCTGCTTCGCACATCACCTTGAGTACCAGCAGTGCGAGGCCGCAGATGGCGGGGCAGATCAAGCCCCAGGCCCCCAGCAGCTGACAGAACAGGAAGCCACCGAATACGCCGATGGCTGACAAGACAAGTACCGGGCCAAGGGGAACCCCGTAGAACATCGAGACGTAGCCGAGCCCTTTGTAGGCTGCAAACGTCGGTTCCTCCTTGGCCTCTGCCATATCAGCTACCCCAGACCGACCAGGCCCACTCACCGACAACGATGATGGCACCGGCAATGGCCACGTAGCCCACACCTACCAGCACGTCAGCCCATTGCTTGCGATCCAGCAGCGCCATGACGACCAGGTAGATCAGGTAGATGAATACGCAGACCCCAAGGAAGCCGTACGCCCAGGTCTTGATGGTGTTGGCTTGCGTAGTCGCCTCATCAAGGCCGCCGGCAGCAAACGCGAAGTTTACGAAAAACAGGCCCAAGAACGTCATGACGAACCGGGTGCAGGTTTTCAGCGGGCTTGAAGTCAAAATGTTTTGTTTCATTGGTGGTGTCTCATTTCGATTGAGTGTGGAAGTCACCCAGCACATCCCACGACATTGAGTCATCTGTGGAGTTGGGTTGTTGTGGAATTTTGTTGCCGTCTTCCAGCGCTTTAACTGGTGCTGCTGGTTTTCCATCGCTGTTTTTTGGTTGGGGTTCTACCTCTCGAACGTCTTGGGGTTTAAACCCAATAGCGGGAACACTTGCGAGTTTCTCGTTATTGAGTGCGATTTTCATGACATAGCTTGATCCGGCCTTTCCTTCCGTTTCATAACCACGACTGAAGTTGTTTGAGTAATAACAGGAGAACGCTGCTTTCAACGCCTCCTGCCCGGCCCCCATCAGTTCGCTCGCCCGCGCGTAGCAGTCGCTCAATACCTTGCCGCTCGCCGTCAGGTTGGAACAGGGCTCAAAAGCCTGGTCAAGGGTCAGACCCAGGCCGGAAAAATTCTTCATATTGACCTGCCCGAGGCCGACGCTGATGTTAGCGCCCTGCTCTAGCAGGGACTTTGCAGCCGAAAGCGCTTCTTCCTTGGTGGCCGGCTGACTGACCAGCTGCGCGCCCACGACTCCTATGGCATAGGGATTTCCGCTAGACTCTGCCTGAACCAGAGTAGCCATTGTCGTCGGGGCTACTTGGGGAGAGCATTGTTGCGAAAGGGCGAGAATTGCTGCTGGTAGTAACATGTCTACACCAAGGATGTTGTCGAGGTCTATTATAAGACTTTTGACGAAAAAATGGTATTACAAAAGACCAACTTTCGACGCATTTTTAACCTAGAAAAAGATATATGTATGACGCACAGCGATAAGAAACTAGCGACAGCAGAGGAACTGCTGGCTTTGCGACAAGAAGTCGGTCATACGCAGCTTGAGGCCGCTGAGTTCCTGTATGTGACCACACGTACATACCAGAATTGGGAATACAGCAAGTCGAGAATTCCATACGCCATCTTCGAACTTTATGTGCTGAAAGCCATATCACGGGGATTGATCACAAACCCGAACAGGCACGAAGCCAGGGGAAAGGACACAAGAAGGAAATCCTGAGGAGATTGAGAAGGCCAGATTCGATGATCTGGCCTTTTTTTTCGCGGGCGAAAATCTCGCTACCTGTCCCTGGTGTGGCCAATCCCTACACCGGGCTTTTCCCCGATGGCGGCATACGGCCAGTGTATCAAAATGTGATGCATTGCAAACACGCCATTCATAATATGGTGAAACGCTTCCGCATTTCTGACAAATGGCAAAATAGTGGCCAACTAACCTCCTTTTACGTTGTCGAAATCCGGTTTGTCCCCCTTCAGGTTTGGATATGTGGCCTTGCACCCTTCCCTGAATCCAGAGCATCCCCAGAAGTTGTAGCCCGTCTTGCCCTTTTTCACATTGTGTCGAAGCGGTCTGTCGCACTTCACGCATTTGTGTTCCGAAACAACGGCAACCTTGCGCTGGCCAGGCTTGCCTCCCGCGTCCGGAAAAGTGCCATTGCACGCTGGGTATCCCTTGCATGCCCAGAAAGGGCCATTAGCCCCTTTGATCAACCGCAAATCATTGGTTTTGCAGTCCGGGCATGGGTGCGTGATGACTGGCTTTCGGTAAGTTGCAATGCTCTCAGCCTGCTGGCCAAGCTCCGATTGCAGCGTGCTGACCAGGCTCTGCAGGACTGGCTTGTATTGCGTCTGTCCCGTGGCGATCAGGTCGAGGTCTTTTTCGAGTTCGCGCGTGTAATTGACCTGCAGGAACGTGAATTTTCCTTCCATTCGGTCGATGACTTGCTCGCCCAATGGCTCGGCATGAAAGAACCGCTTAACCTCTCTGACGTATTGGCGGCTCTTGATGTTACCCATGATCGCTGCATAGGTTGCCGGTCGGCCGATTCCGTTGGCTTTGAGCGCCCCGACCAGACTGGCTTCGGTATAGCGTTTCGGAGAGCGCGTTTTCTTTTCCAGCACTTCGCCGCTTTCGACACTGACGATCTGCCCAAGCTGCAACACCGGGATAGGATTCGCTGAATCCTGTTCGTCGTCATCGGATGTTGCATCGCCCTGGAGCAGTTTCAGCCATCCCTCGCTGATCAGGGTTTCGCCTTTGCCTCGAAACAGCACTTGCTTGCCCTGCACCGGGTCAACTGCCTTCATGAGTACGGTTCGGACCGCGTATTCAGCTGGCATCAGCTGAGAGGCAATGGCCCGAATACGGATCATTCGATAAAGCACTTGTTCATCGGGCGTGGTGCCAGCCTCAACGACATCCCAATGCGTCGGGGTTGTTGCCGGGTGGCCTTCCTGTGCGCCTTCAGAGGTAGCGAACACACGCCGTTTAGCCACGGTGGCCAATCCCAGCGATGCGGCGACCGCCTTGATGGCAGGCATCGATTCTTCGGAAATGTTCGGGTTGTCAGTACGGTGGTAGGTGATGTGGCCATTGTCGAACAGTGCCTGCGCAACCTTCATGGTGTGCGCCGAGTCCCAGCCCAGAGAGTTGCTCGCCGCCTGTTGCAGAGTCACGGTTTCGAAAGGCGCGGGCGGGTTTTTGGTACGGGTGCTGTCCTCAAAACCAGTGACCTGGACTACCGGTACATCGGCAACCAGCCTGGCGAAAGCCCTGTCCATGAAGTATGGCTGCTCATCGGTGGTGAAGCCTTCGGCAGTCATCCACTCAACGCACCAGGCATCTGTCATTTTCGCGCCCGCGAAATTCAGTTGCGCACCGTAATGCAGTGTCGACCTAAAGGCCCTTATCTCTCGCTCGCGAAGGACAACCAGGTACAGTGCTACCGACTGCACTCGGCCAGCGGAGAGCGCTTCACCCGTTTGACGGCGTAATTCGGAACTCACCAGGTAACCAATGACGCGATCGGCCACTCGCCGTGCCTCTTGGGCAGCCACAAGTTTCATGTCAATTCGCAACGGTGACTTGAGCGCATTGTCCACGGCGCTCGCCGTAATCTCGGGGAATTTCACTCGCACAGGATTGCGAATGCCAACGGCCTGCTGGATATGCCACGCGATGCTCTCGCCTTCACGGTCAGGGTCCGTCGCTAGGTAGACCTCGCTGGCCTTGGCTACGGCCTCTTTGAGTGAACTGACGATCTTTGCGCCTTTGTCGGTTAGCTCGTAGACGGGGGTCAGATCATTGCGAACCCCTGTGGTCAGTTCGCCCTCGTTGTTGCCGCTGGCTGGCAGATCCCGAATGTGGCCAAGGCTTGGCATCACCTTCCAGTTTTCGCCAGGTCTGATTTTCGCGAAGACGTCACGTAGCTTGTCCAGCTTGCCTGACGATTCAATGATCATGAGTTTCATGTTGCAATCCCTGTACTACATGCAAATAGGTCAAACTATATCAAGTCGCAAAACCGATTACAGTAATCATTGGATATCTCCGTATTAAATAACTACAGAAGTTTTATGTATCTGCGCTCAACTATTTTCCAGCCTCTCATTTATGCAATGTATTGAGCCGTCACTTGGGCATATTTGATCGCTACGGAAAAATGGTGAGATGTGGAGCGTTCAGGTCTGCAGAGGCGTCAAGGGCGCTATACAAGGCCGCAGCGAAGCGCAGGGCCGGTTTACCGGTCCGAGCATCGAACGGGCGCAGGGAGCGAGCGAAGCGTCCCTTGATGGCTCTGGAGGCCGTCCAGAACCCTCCGAGGCAAAGGGCAGGGGTTGCTCCACCTCCCCTGCCCTCTGCCGCCCGGCGAGGGATTCAATGCTGTTTGCCATTTTCGGGCGCGCAGCGCACGTGCTTTCCGGCGGTCGATTTTCGGCCCGATGAGGTACAATAGCGGACCCGAAGATCGTGATTTTTTGCGACAGGAAGATGCCAGATCTGCGGAAGTTAATCGTCTCTAAATTAAGGAAAATGCCTTGACGATCAAAGCTGCTGTAGCAGGCGCGATGCTTGCAGTAATGGGAATGGCTTATGCCGATGTCGGCCGTGAGCAGTCTTTGCAGGAGGCCGTGCGCCAGTTTGCCGAAAAGCTCGAGGCGCAAAGCCATATCTGCTTGAAAACTTCAGGTACCAGATTCGATAGTGAGCAGTGCCTGAAGACCAAGGAGCAAGCGGCCACTGACGCTGTTAACCGCAAATACCAAGTGAAGCTGAGTTACGCCCAGGACGGGCTAAAGAGCATGGGCCCGCTAGACTCAGACAAGGTTCCCGCCATGCTGCAGACCTCTCAGGTGCAATGGCAACAGTACGTCAAAGCAGAATGCGACGGGCTGTACGAGCAGAGCTTTGCGGGAAGCGCACGCGGCGCCGAAGCGGTCGAGTGCCGGTACCGCTTGGCAATACAGCGCCTCAGTTCGCTGGATCAATGGTATGGCGACCCGTCCGAGCCGCTGAGCCTGACGAACACACCATCGAGTGGGACGAATACGTCTGATCCTCTGCAGCCGAGTGTAACGGGCACACCTGACCCTCCGCCGCCCTGCGCAACGAACATATCCAACATTCAGCTGAAAAAAATAAACAAAAAGCTTGATGATTTCAGTATCACGTTCCAGAAGCTGGAGCAGAACCAGACCAAGGCGTTGCAGGCTCAACAGGCTCAGTACGTTGCACAGCTAGCGGCTCAACAGGCTCAGTACGCTGCACAGATAGCGGCCAACCAGTACCTGTCGCAGATACTCAACAAAAAATGAGTCGGCAACAAAACGACGACGAAAGGAAAACGGCGGTGACGGTAGAAAGAATTGTCAGCGATATTGGCCCGGCCCGGTCCAAGGTGTTGCCTGAAGTGGAGGTCTGGGCCTCGAAGATGTCCGAGCTGGCTCGCTTGAAGCTGGACGGACCGATCAAGGCTTCCGTATGGGCTTACCGCTTGAACGAGACAGAGTGCCTGTCGATCGATTTGGTCGGGCAGTCTGGAGGCGACATGTCCGTGACCATTTCAACCGGCGTGCACCGCACGAATTACAGTTTCAACGACCTGGAAGCCACCTGTTTCGAGGTTCCCGATATGACGGAGGCGTTGTTAATGGTTTCGATCTTTCTTCGTCACGCAGGAGCACAGATTTCGTTCTCGGCGGGTGCCTAGAGTGGCTGCCCCCGGAAAGATCGCACATCGTTGTGGGTTAATATTTTTAGACACCGTAAGGAGTGACAGGAATGGCTGATGAATCAAAAAAATCGCCCATCAGCGACGAAGAGCGTCAGCGTCGCATGGAGGCCCACGCTTATGCTCGAGCTTCGGTTGGTCTGGAGGGTTTTGTCCTCAGCGCTGAGGATGAGGCCCATGCAGAGCGTTTCATTAATGGTGAAATCGATCTTGCCGAGTTCGTACGGCCGCGTGCTGAGCAGACGCGCGGATGACCGACAAATTTCCCACCGATGACCAGCGCCAGGCGTTGGAAGCAACGCACACTTCGAGGCGACTGCTTGAGCTGCGCCTCGATCCTGTCAAAGGCAGCTTTGATGCTGCTCACCTTCGAGAGATAAACCGACGAATATTTCAGGATCTGCCTGGGCTTGGCTTTGATCAGGTGACGCCTGGTGAATATCGGCCTCAGGTCCCACCTGGCAACGACTGGATTAAAACGCGTCGTCTGGAAACGGTTGAGGTCCGCCCTAGTGTTGCCTACTCCGCCATGGATAATGAAGCTCGAAACCGTCTTGAGGAGGTGCTGAAACGCGCAGATCCGGACGCTCTTTCAAAGCTGTCACCGCAGGAGTTCACCTCGTCGATCGGTCGACTCTACACCGCGCTCGATTACATCCATCCTTTCCCGGATGGCAATAGCCGGACACTTCGCGAGTTCACGAGGCAGCTTGCCGAGGAGTCCGGGTACAGCATCGAGTGGGAGCGTTTCAACCAGACACCAGCTGGCCGCGACATTCTCTACATCGCTCGTGACATAAGCGTTAACAGGCTTGCTTTGCCGCATGTCATTCATGAAGACACAAAGCGTTCGGTCGTTTTTACCATGGACCAGTTCGACGGTAATCGTGACCTGCCCGACCTGCTCCGTGACGCTGTAAAGGTGCCTTCTCTGGAAGATCGGCAAGTCCAGCGGGCGACAGTGGCCGCTCCTGCTGAGCCGTCATCCGAGGGACAGTTGGCTGGACAGAACGCGACTGGGTACCAGGTAAATGTGGTTGGTGATTCCGTCCAGCCCGAAAGCAAAGAAAACGTCCTTCAGGCTCGTAGTGAGCCTGATATGGATTTTTAACTCTGAATCTGCCCGGATACGCCGTGGCCTAGCTCTTCGGCTTGGTTCAGCGGGTTTCTGATACAATTCTGAGCAGTGATATGAGCGTCTATCGCACGGGCGCTCATCGTCTAGTGATCCATCGGAGGGACTCCATGTCGGCCAACATCAACCTGAAGGCCCGTCAGGCCGCAGTTGCTAACGCTCTCGCAAATCAACGGCTGGAAGGCCTTGAACCCGATACGAAGGTCGTTCTCGATCTTCAGCGTTTTGCACGCGGCGAATGTGACATTAATGCGGTGTTGAACAACTTCAAAGCAAGGATTGCTAATGGCGAAGTACTCGCAAAGCGGTAACGACCCTTACACCTATCCAGGTAGCGATGTTCTGCGCAATTGCCTGGAGATAAAGGACCAGGATCAACTCGATACCGTGGAATCATCGTTTGCTGCGATCCGCGCTGCCGAGCTGGAATCCAAACCAATCGCTGGATCTTTCGATCTCAAGCATCTCAAAGACACTCATCGGCACCTGTTCGGTGATGTGTACGAGTGGGCAGGCGAACTCAGGCAGGTCGATATCTCCAAGGGAAATACCCGTTTTGCGAATGTGGGTTACCTCGAAGGCGCCGGTCAGAAGCTTTTCAGCCAGTTGGCCAAAGAGAACCATCTGCGCGGCCTGTCACCGGACAAGCTCAGCGAACGGTTGGGCGACTATCTCGGTGAGATCAACGTTCTACACCCCTTTCGCGAAGGTAACGGGCGTACACAACGCGAGTTTATTGGGCAATTGGCCAGAGAAAATGGCTACCGGATCAACTGGGCAGGCGTTAGCAAGAGCGAAATGGTCAACGCATCCATTGAGGCCTACCACGGAAGCTCCGAACGTATGGGCCGTTTGATCGAGGCTAATCTGGTCGATCTTGGTGTAGAGAGGGAGCGTGACCAAGCTGGATTTACTCAGTCATCCGACCCGCTGACCTCCAAGCCACCGGTGCCGCCTGGAAAAGATGACTTCGATATGGACATGTAACCTTCCTTCAGGCGGCCGAGCGCCGTTCCAGTGAAGTCGCCCAGGTTCAGCCGAGGGGGCGACTTCAACGCTCTACCAAAGCCAATGCCTAGACTCGTTACGGAGAATTGCCGAGACGACCGAAGGCCCCCCGAGGCGGTTTATTCCCGTACAACCATAAACGCGGTCGATGTAAGTTCTGCAGGCGATGCGGCTAGCAACGGCACAATAGAGCGCGACGCCAGGTTCTCGGCGTACGCCATCCCAATCGCCATCGGAAAGTAGCGGTGGTTCAAAACGTCAGGATCATAGCCCCACGCCATCGCACCTGCATATTTAGTCCAACCCTCTCCGAGGAAGGCAGCGAAGGAACTGAGCAGCGTTGGCTCGATGATTTCGCCGGTCTCTAACGTCAACCAGGCATGGAGATTCACCCCTGAGCGATTTTTGAAATCACCGAGTTCGATTCCCTCGGAAGCCCAGCGACGTAGGTCATCCCAGCTTGGGCTGAATGATGCTTTGCCTTCGTACCAGATCTGGCCGATCGTGACATGAACACTGCTACCCAGATGTTGCTCAACGTACGGGGCCAGGTAATGGCACCACTTGAGGCACTGACCTGCTGATTTGGAGACATCTTTGACCCCTGCAGCTCTCAATATCGGGTCAAGAAAGGCCCCTTCGCTGTCCAGGAGCGCATCATCTCTCCACTCAAAATCGTTGACTGGAAAGCCACATTTGTCAGTGAAACGCATCGCCTGATCGAATGCGGTTCTGTAATGCGGAATATCGCTAGCTGTAGCCGGCAGGTGAAAATCTACCCAGTTCGCTGATTCCTCCGTGCTTGATACTTCTTTGGGGCTAAGCCAGCTCAAAAGTCTTTGAAGCATTCTCGTTCCTTCGAAATTGGGGGGAGGCGACTAGAGCACATCGCCTGGGCGATGTCCAAGCTGTGCGGCGATCTAGCCGGCCCGCTACACTGATGTGTGTCGTATCGTCTCAAGAAGTGCCGGGCGGCAGCGCCATCCGGAATTGAAATGGCAGCACTCCTCTGAGAGCAACACGTTGCTTCGTTGTTCACTAACCCGGGGGCGAGCCTAGAGAAGGTTTCGACCGGTGCGCTTACTAGAAGGATCCTGCTAGATGCAAATTTTATCATTCACCCAAGCTCGTGCCGGCTTGAAGCAAGTCATGGACGATGTATGTCAGGATCATGAGCCCGTCGTTATCACTCGTCAGCGTGGCAACCCTGTGGTGATGCTTTCGCTGGATGACTACAACTCGATGACTGAAACGATGTACCTGCTAGGTACTGAGAACAACGCCACTCGACTGCGCGGCTCCATTGCAAAGCACAAAACGGGCTCCCCCCTCTAATGACGGCTTCCCGCAATTGGACGCTGATGTCTGAGCGCTAGAATTCTTGCGGCGATGACGTCGCGGTCATGTATGCCACCGCACCAGCAACCAATCCCTTCTTCTAAGTGAGCGAGTTCCAGGCTCATGAAAATCTGGTTTCCTGCGGCGTGCCGACGGTTTCGCTGTCTCGAAGAGTCGACCTTTCTGTATGAATTTGCTTTTTCATGCAGTCCAGAATATCTTTGCAGGGAATTTTTCGCAGGTCGAGGGTGTGATGGCCGTGGATCTATCCGGAATGCGCAAGCTGTACCGGACAGGTGCTTTGAAGAACGCTTTCATTGCCCCAGCGCCGATGGAACCTGGTGGTTGGATTCTCCTGGTTGATGTAGATGATGGATCACAGGAGTACATGGCCGTTGCGCGCACCGATCGCTACAAGATCTACAAAAGCCTTGAGGCGGTGGTTGCAGACCTTGGACGTGTGGGTTTTAACGAGGCGACACTTAAAGTGGCATAGCAGAATTGCAGAAACCAAAAAGCCCGGCTGGTAACCGGGCTTTTTGGACAATCCAGAACAGGTCTTTCAACTTTCGACGGTAGAAACCTGTTCTCCACACATTTGGTGAGCCGATTATGGCGCGCACTGCGGCTTCGTGCAAGTTGCAGAAAGCTAATAATCACTAGCTCGCCGCTGAACGGCGCTTATCTGAAATGATCCAAACAAAGATCGACCTGATGGATCCAAATCGTACGGTCGTCCCCTCGAATATCACTTTCCCCCTCCTCCCGACGTTTCTTCCACTGCCTGAACTTCAGCGTTCTGGTGGTGTGGCATGAAGCGCAATCTCACTGTAGCCAAACTCAATCCTGCTGACCCTCATTCCGCTTTGCGCCGATCGGCGCGGCAGATGCCGGCACGCTATGCCACTGTGCGTCACCTCAGCGAAAAGCAGCTGCGCAATCCGCTGATTCGTTCGGCCTATGAGCGCCTGGCCAACATCGTTGCCTACCGTGGCCGGTACCTGCGTGGCCTGGACTCGGTGCATGGTGATCGACGTACCCGTGTTGAAGTGTTTCAGGCGATCGAGCGCGTGGCCGAACAGCTGTTGGTACGTCTAGACCTGGCAAATAGCGTGCTGGGCTACATCGATCCTGAAAACGGCCGCTACGTACTCAACACCCAACGCAACATTGCCGAGGACGCCGGTACCATTTCCGCACCGGCGCTCTGCCGGCTGTTCAAAACCCTTGAAATTGCCGGCTACGTCTACCGGCGCATCGAGCGTATTCGTCTGGATGAAAAGGACGAGTATGGTCTTCATCTGGTGCGCACCCGCGTATTGATCCGCTTTACCAAGCAATTCTGGGCCGATCTTGGCCTGCGCTACGTCTACGAGCGTGTGCAGAACGCGGCCAAGAAGCGCCGCGCTGTGCAGCTGCGTGAGATTGGTCAGCGTCGTATGGCCGACATAGAACGTCACTCCCTGGCGCTGCAGCGCCGTGAAATCTCTCGCAAGCGCTGGCAGGCCAAGGAGGCCCGCGAATTGCGCGGACCGGCCCATGGCCAATTCGCCTTGCCACAGCCGCCGCCGGCGACGACAAGTGAGCCCACGCAGGATGTTTTACCTGAGCGCATGACTGGACATAACGCATTGAAGGCGATCAGCGCGCTGCTGACCCGCAAGACCGTCGGCAGCTGACCTACCGTCGTCGATCTGCTGTCGCTCGTGATCACGAGCGAGGCTGTCGGCATACGCATCCTTTTTTTGTATCCGCTCATGCGGAGGCTCGCGCTCGTCTACGATTCGCGTCGGTTCAGGCCTGCCGCCGGACTCATATTAAGAGAAGGGAAAAGCTCTGCGCAGAGCGGTGTGAGCGCGCGCTTGCCCCTGCGAAACCTTCGCGCCGGCATGAAATTCTGTTCTTGCCTGTGGATGGCTTGAATTAAGCGGAATTTTAAACCCCCTTCAGTAACCCCTTCGGTAAATAAAAGAGCTTTACGAGGTGAAACACCTCAAACAGCGTCAATGCACCGCGCACTTCGTGCCTACGGCACGGCGCGGTAACGCAACCCGAAGACTCAATCAAAGCCAGTCTAAGCGGCCCAGGGCGATGAAGCCGCCCTGTCCTGGCATGCGCCACCCTACGGGCGCTAAGACCCGGATAAATCGCCCACGGCCGGCAAGCCTGCCGAGTGCTCAACCGGGCGCGTGTGCGCGCTGGCTTTTATGAGAAATGCGAAACCCGAATAACGCTAAGTGCTTTCAGTGAAAGCATGCATTTGAAATCGCGTTCATTCGCGAACCCGGAAAAGCTACATTCCTAGCAAGGTGCTGATGCACACGGGTGTTCCGCTGGGAGTTGGCAAGCGCATGAACGCTCACCTGGAGGCCATGGGCATCAGAAGCCAATGGACTTGGCGCAGCCTATCCGACGCTGCTTTATCGTGAATTCAGCGCGTGAATTGGGCGGCGTATCGTGCCTGGAGCTGGTCGACGCCGAACCACCCAAGCAGGAGATCTGCTGCAGCCGTATGTTAGGCAAGCGGCTGAGTGATATTAGAGCCCATCTCAACCCCTATGAAGCCAGGTATGCAAATGGTGCGCTGATCGACTTGCGCCTCTCTCCACGATTGCGGCTAATGACCAGGGCTGCTGTCCAAGCGGCAGACCGTTGTTCCGTCCCAGCGTATCGCTACAGCAAGGCCGAGGTCCTGCTCATGGGCTCGCGACAGCCAAGGGTATTTACCTACGATCTGTGTGCCCATTTCCGGCGGGTTCCCGTCGCTCAGCTGTGAAGTATCATAAGGATATCCTTATGGGATCCTTATAGTATCTTTAGGATAAATTAAGAATGTCCTTCGGACATTCTTTTGCTGGCTTTTAACGTCAAGCTCATACCCCCGCATCCAGTAATCTCCGCACGGCTATTTTGATTAGAGCTGGTCTTGATAGGCCTAGCTTGCTGCGCGCTGCATCGAATTCCGCTAACAAGTCAGGCTCGAAGCCCACGGTGAACATTTCACGCTTACCTCGCATGTTTGTTTTTGATTTGCTGTCTGGAGCGGTAGCTGCAGCTTTGGCAGCCGCTTGGGTTGCAGCTTGATCTGCCGTAGCTTGCTTCGGCGCGCGTTGGATAATTGCCATGGTGGTCACCGTTATAGGGTGGTCTTTGGATATCCTTAGGATATCAAATCGGTATCTAATTAATACCTTTAGGGTATTTAACTAGTCAAATAGTGCTTGAAGCAGCGCCTCGATCTCCTTGCATGCTTTCACATCCCTAGGTCTCATTTCTGAAACTGACATACCAAGCGTCGACGCCGCAGCTATCGACTTCCTGCGCGTAATGGTTAGGTCAATGAGCTGCAGTTCAGGGAAGGCCTCAATCGATTTACGTGTACCAATGTTATCGCTGGAGAATTTTTTGGGTTCTGCCATGTTGAGGAAGGCATAGATTGGCAATGGGTTGTCCGCTCGGGAGGACTGGATTTCACGGATCAACGGGACCAGTTCATCTTCCAACGCATCCAGTTCGAAATTGCCGGGCGCTATAGGCACTAGCATCACGTCAGCAATCATCATGGCATGTCGAAATGCTGAACTGTCCCGCCCGCCCGCATCAATGATGATGTCATCGTATTTGTCGAGTTGCCGTAGGACTTGAGTTCTTAACTGTTCACCTTCGGGGTAAGCGACCAGGGTGACGCTCGGAGTGAGATTTGCAGCATCCCGACGGTCAATCGCTTTAGAGGATGATGATTGGCGGTCACTGTTGACGACAAGCACGTCCTTGCCTTGCAGAGCGCGGCCTATGCCAATTTGAACCGTGAGCGTGGACTTACCCACCCCTCCCTTACTGTTCCCAATCACGAAAATCGACATACGGATATCCTTTGCTCTTCGTTAGACATCATAAGGATATCCTTTTGGTGTCTTAAGTCAATTATATAGGTATCTTATAAGGATCTCTTTGGTACCGTTCAGGTATTCGTGCTTTCTCTGGGCTGTCTTCGTTCAAAGGTAGGGATGCTCGCCGGGAGCTATCCGTAGGAACTGCCGTACCAGTAGGCCGGTCATGGTAGTCGTTGCCGCTCGACAGCAAGCAATAGCAACATCATAAGCAGGGCCACCAGATCGCCCTCGACGTTTGCGCGCCAAGCCAGATGGTGCTCTTGTAGAGCCCGTCCAGTTCTTCGACGAGTAGCCGATAACGGGGCACATCAAGAATCCGCCGGCGCATGTCGGCGGCGCGGTGCTGGGTTCAGAGGGTGCACAGTCTTTGGTCGGTACAGAATTCGCTTGCCCTGAGCATGTAGCTGCTGAGGTAGGGACGTTGACACGTGCGTCATCCAGCAGGATAATAACTATGTCAGCGCATACTGGAACCTTGAAAAAGGGGCGCTGATCCGGAGGCTGAAATGCCTCTCCGAGCCTTGGCTGGATAAGCGTGTAGTGCGCGAAAAGGTAGACCTTTAACGAGATTCACAGGGGCCCCGACGCGCAAGCGCCGGGGCTTTCTGCTTTTTGAGCTATACCGTAATGCCCTTGGCGCGTTGCCCAAGCACCCATGAGAGATTCTGCTTCGGCCCTTTCGGTAAGCTGGAACGGCCCCATTGGTCTACGGGGTAGGCTGTGATCATCGTGACTTTCAGCGTATTTTCGGTGTTGCCAGGCTTGGTGATATTGAAAATCAAAGCGTACTCGTAGAGATCCATGGCGAAGTATCGACGCTGCTTTTTTTGATCGATGTGCATCGTCACGTGGGCATCGAGCATTCGCTTCAAGACCCATGGCACCAGCTCCTTGCTCGCTTCCCAGCGCGACGGTGAAAAGTTTCGACGCTCGCCCCGGTTGAGAATCAGCTTGCCATCCCCTTTTTCGTCAGTAAAACAGTGAAACCCGAAGCTAAAATGGATAGTGATGTCGACTCCATCGATGCGTACAACATGCGTGAACGGCTGCAGGTGCGACATGCTGTAGACACGTCCGTTGTCGTCTATATCAGTCCAGCTCATCGCAGCCGCTCGTGCATTAAAAGTTGGGCATTGTAGCGCGGGTTACAGGTGTGCAATTCGTGTTCCTAAAAACCACTGAAAATAGAGTTAGCGTGCTGTCACTACCAGTCACCTGGCGAAAAGTCACACCTGAATCCGTTGTGAGCTGAACGGAGGCGCGTCGTGGCAAGTAACCATTGCCCGAGAAGATGGCCATGCGCCGGGTCAGGTCCTGCTGTAAATGATCGGCCTAAAACGGATAAGAATGGTCAGCCCCTTGAAGACTGCCGCGCATTACGAATAACGGGATTTACGTTAAGCGTGCTTTATCTGGCGGGTAACTTTGCTGGACTGCTAGTAAACGGCAAGGAGATCGCAGCAGAGGCTTGGACGACTCCTTTAGGCTCCTCCACAGTCGGGCCGAAAGGGGGCAGATTTTTGTTGCATGAAGAGGGCAAATTCTCCAGCCGGAAGGGCTTTTGAGTAAAACCAACCCTGTGCGTATTCAACGCCCTGAGCCTTCAGATAGGCCGCCTGAGCTTCCGTTTCTACCCCTTCAGCTACGATCTCCAGGTTTAACGTCTTCGCCATGGCAATGATGTGTGTAATAACTGAACTAGACGCTGAGGTTATACCGATGGTGTCCACAAAGGCCTTGTCAATTTTCAGGACGTTAACTGGCAAGCTTTGAAGGTGCTGCAAGCTCGAGTAGCCTGTTCCAAAATCATCTATCGCGATGTTGAAACCTAACATTTGGGCCTTTTTGAGGGACCCTGTTGCAGAGGTGATGTCGATAAATCCTCGCTCAGTCGCTTCCAGCCAGATCTGCTCGTTTTTGATCAAGCCGCCGTGTAGCGCAGACTCGATCACACCGATGAAGCGGCCGGTCTTGATGTCGTCTGCACAGAGATTGATAGCGATGTGCAGGCTAGGATTATTGGCAAGTACTGACTCTAGGTCGTCCACCACCCCTTGGATGACTTGGTCAGTGATCGGCAAGATGAGGCCAGTGTCCTCAGCTAGCGGGATGAACTTGTCAGGGGCAACCATGCTTCCGTCTGGTCTGATCCATCTGACAAGGGCTTCGGCTCCAACACAATCGCCGGAGTCCAGGGCCACTATGGGCTGATAATGAACTACGAATTCACGCTTGCGAATGGCAGTCTGTAGCTCAGCAAAAGGGGAACGCCTTCTGAGCATGAAAGTCATCACGAGCGCCCCGATCAACAGACCAATGATCAAGCTCGTAGGCAACGCTCGTAATAACTCCCTGTTGAAGCTTGTACCGAGCGATGTCATCGGTTCAGCAACTACGGCGGTCCACTCATTCCTCTGAGTCACTGCGTAGAGATTGCTTTCATCGTGCTGCCTGCCCTGTGAGATGACGTCACTCCAAGGCGCAGCGTCTTCAATCCGTAAACCGCTAACCATCCTGCCTTGATAAAAAATAGCTAGTTTCAACTGCTGGTTTAGTATTACGTCTGACAAACGACCGGTATTAATGATCACGCCGTAGGACCCACGTCTCAACAACGTAATCGGATCGACTCCTTTTATATGCGACTCGGCACGCAATGCAAGCTCAAAGCCACCGCCTAACGCGCCATCGACTTCAGGGTCCTCACCGCTGCTGAAACTATCCCCCCAGGAGCTGCATTGAGTCACCCCGTCGCGGTAGCGGACCTCCTCGATGGCTCGGGTATTTATCGTCACACGCTGCATGAACGCTATGTGGTCTGACGAGCAGCGAACGCCCGTCCAATTATCTAATGACGAAATAGCCGACCGTCCTTGGTCTAGCGAAATCTCTACATTTCTCATTGCTCGTTCTGAAAATATCTGCAGAAGCATCTGCTCGTCCGATATCGCCCTGGACCAGGAGGCGTACGACGTCAGCGAGATAGCGACGACAGCGCCTAGCACGCCGCAGGAGACCGCGGTTGCAACGACTTTGAACCTGCTCATGCTCGCTCCTTGAGACTTCAAGCAGCATGCCTGTGCACGCTGTTATTCATTGGGAGAAGCGCCCGACGGGCGCCGTCTATGACGCGACTTAACTCACGCCGTTGGGTCCAATTAGGACCTGACGAATCTTCTTGGCCAGGTCGGTCGGAATATAGGGCTTAGAGATCACATCCAAATCGTTTCCGCCCGCATCCGTGCGCTCAAGTGAGTTCTCTGAATACCCGGTTGTGAGGAGTACCTTGAGGTTGGGATGCCGACGCTTAGCCTCTCGAGCGAGCATTACGCCGTTCATGCCGCCAGGCATGATCAAGTCAGTAAAGAGCAGATCGAAGCTCTCCCCATCAAGCATCTGCAACGCCTCCCTGCCGCTGTAGGCCAATGCGCAGGAGTAGCCGTATTCCTCCAGCACCATCCTGGCCAGCTCTGCCACGTCAGGTCGGTCTTCAACCACCAAAATTCGCTCATGACCCGCCTGCTCAGGAACATGCTCGGGAGTATGTGAGGCATGCAACTGGCTATCGTCGGCTGGGAAATACATTCGGATGGTGGTCCCGATGCCCTCTTCGGAATAGATGCGGGCCGTTCCTCCGGACTGTTTCATGAAGCCGTAGACCATCGAAAGGCCTAGCCCAGATCCCTTACCTTCCTCTTTCGTGGTGAAGAAGGGGTCCATGACTCGGTTAACAATGGCAGCAGGCATGCCAGTACCATTATCGGTGAGAGCAACACTGACATAGCGGCCCGGCATCAGCCCGTCATAGGAAGTCGACGCGAGATCCTGGATGGTGACGTTCTTGGTCTCGACCGTAAGCAACCGATCTGATCGTGCTTCCATGGCGTCCCGGGCATTAATGAAGATGTTCAGCAGCGCAACCTCTGTCTGCGTTGGATCTACCCGGCAATTCCATAGATCAGGTTGCAGCACTAGTCTCAGCTCGGTATCGAGGAGCACCGTAGAGGCCATGTCTTGTGAGGAGCTGACAATGTTGTTGAGATTGATGACACGACCCTGCAGCTTCTGCTTGCGTGAAAAGGCAAGCAGCTGTTGAGTTAAAGTCTTCGCTCGCTCCGCTGCGTCGCGCGCATTCGTCGCACTGCGCAGTACCCGCTGCTGGTCGTACTGAGGCTTGCCAGCGGTTCGCTGGATCATGTCCAGGTACCCGATCATCACCTGCAGCAAATTATTGAAATCGTGAGCTATCCCGCCTGTGAGCTGCCCAAGAGCCTCCATTTTTTGCGCTTGACGCAAACCATCCTCGGCGTCACGCCGACGGCTCACGTCCAACTGGGACGCGAAAAAATAGATGAGCTCTCCAGCTTCGTTGTACACCGGCGAAATGAACAGCGCGTTCCAGAACGACGATCCGTCTTTTTTATAATTGACGATCTCGACCGCAATCTCAGTTTCCTCGTCGATCGCTTTACGAACCTTGGCCACAATCTCTCGATCGGTCTCAATGCCCTGAAGAAATCGACAGTTATGACCGACGATTTCTGACCGGTCGTAGCCGGTCATTTCGATGAAAGCGTTGTTGGCAAAGATGATTGGGTTATCAGGCCGTTTGGGATCCGTAACGATCATCGGCATGCGGGTAGTTTCTACCGCCGCAAAAAACACGTTGTGATCCGAACCGCTGATGTCGCCGGTTGAGGTATTGCTGACAGACTGCGTGCGGTGGACCATCGAAGCTCCGGGTCAAGGAGGAATACAGAGACAGCCAGGACTGCGGACAGGCCGTACGATGGTGGTCAGACAGATCCGAATGATTAAGATTCCTCAAACCCCTTGGCTGAATTGGCAGGCTTCGACGATGTAGCTGAGTAAGGGTGTTACCGAGTTTACAGGCGTCGATTCGTGGCTCGGCGAGAGACCGGATGACGAACCCATTCATTCCCCACGTTCTTTCAGAGCAATTCCAGGAGCTAGTGACGGCCGTGAATGAGGCGGCAAACAGCTGGCTGCCGAAAGTCGGCCCAGACGGCATGCCGTTGGATCCCTGACTTGCGCTACCGAAACGGGACTTATGATTGAACGAAGTGTCCTGCCGCTTGGCGCTCAATCGGCAGGGGTGGCCTCGAACTAGGCTCGTGTGATGTGGGCTACACCCGGAATCGACGGATCTGCTCGTTGAGTCCGACTGCCAGTTCTGACAACTGCTGGCTCGCTGCCCGTGTTTGTTCAGCCCCGGCCGCTGTTTGCACCGAGAGATCACGTATTCGCACCAAGTTGCGGTCGACCTCGCGGGCCACTTGAGCCTGCTCCTCGGCAGCGCTGGCGATCACCAGATTCCGCTCGTCAATGCCCGACACCGACTGGGAAATGGCGGAGAGGGCAGTGCTGGCCAACTGGGCCTGTTCGCGGGTCTGCCGGGCTTGGTCGGCACTCGTCAGCAAAGCATCTACAGTCTGGCCGGTGCCCAGCTGAATGCTTCCGATCATGCTTTCAATTTCCCGGGTGCTCTCGCCGGTGCGATGGGCGAGCGCTCGGACCTCATCGGCAACCACTGCGAAGCCACGACCGGCGTCGCCTGCGCGAGCGGCCTCGATTGCAGCGTTGAGAGCCAAAAGGTTGGTCTGCTCGGCGACCGAACGGATGACGTCTAGAACCTGACTGATGTTGCGAGTCTGCTCAGCCAGCTCACCCGCGCGCTCGCTTGCGCCCATGACGTTATTTGTCAGGGTCTCGATCGCGCTGAGCGTATTACCGAGCTGTTGCTGTCCTTGGCGCGCCGTATCGGCGGCTTGTCGCGAATCGGTCGAGGTGGCCGTAGCGTTGCCGGCTACCTCGTCGACCGCTTGGCTCATTTCCGTCACTGCTGTGGCTGCCATCTCGATTTCGCTGTTCTGCTGCTGCAGGCCGATAGCGCTCTCATGCATGACCGCCGTCATTTCCTCCGCAGCCGAAGCGAGTTGAGTCGCGGAATGGCCCAAGTGGCCCAAGGTGTCCCGCAAATTAGTTTGCATCTCCTGCATCGCCTGCAGGAGCTGAGCCGCTTCGTCTTTACCACGTGTGTCCAGCGTCTGTGTTAAGTCACCACTGGCGATGGTCTTGGCGGCGCTTACAGCGTCAGCTATCGGTCTGGTCAAGCTTACGGTTAGACGCCAGGCAAGCAGCAGAGTCAGGCCCAGAGCAAGTCCTATAGCTACCCAAGTGATGGACCTGGATTGGGTATACGTCGCATTGCCGGTTTCGGCGGCTGCTTTGATGTCCTCCTGGTTGATCTTGCGCAGGGCCTCGGTACTTTCATTCATCTTCGCACCCAGCTGTGCCATGCCTGACTGCACCAGAGCGCGCGCTTCATCCACCTTTCCAGCGGCAACGAGTTCGGCGAGCTGACCAATGCTCTTCAGGTATTCCTGGTGGACCTGGCGAAGGCTCTCGAAGGCCTGACGTTCATGATCCGAGGTGACAAGCCTGTCGTAGCGGCCGAATGCTGCAGCCACGTCGCCATTTATGCCGTCGATTTTGGTGCGTGTGCTTGAGACAGTTGCTGAATCAGGGATGGCCAAAAGTCGCAGTACTTCAATTCGGGTGCGGGCCAGCTGGAGGGCAAGGTTGTCTGCTTCGACGATACTCGGAACGCTGTTGTTCTCGATCACCAAACTCTGGTTGCGGATCTGCGACATCTGCAGAACGCCGAAAATACCGACACCGGCGACCAAGGCGGCCAAAAGGCCGAAACACAATAAACTGCGGCTAGCGATGTTCAGTGAGCGGAAGGTCATGTCCGAGTCCGATTGATGATTGTGCTAAGGACATCGACGACGGGCGTTTTTACTTGAGGTATTAGCATAAGGACGCGACCTCCAGCCGATAGCTGGTGCGGCCCGTCTTGGAAACTTACACAGGGGAACGCCGCCCTCCATGAGGTCTGGCTTCAAACTGGGCATACGCAGTCGAGAGCAAGGCGTGCCGTGGATTGGATCGTTGCCAGGGCGCAAGTGGTGCCTTGAGGCGATCGGCAGCAGTCTTGTCTGGGTAGCTTTCCGCCTAAAGCACCCGCTCGGATAGAACCCTGTGCCGCCTACTGGCTGCGTATAACGGGATATCCGTTAAATAGGCCTCCTGACTTTCCGACAGTCCGGGGGCCTTTTTATGGCCGCAGATTCTTGTTCATTGCGAACGACAGCTATCGACCCATAGCGGCCTGTCGGCAGCTAGCAGGTCAAAACCGCTGAGAGGAAGCGAGAAAGCATCCGTCACAGGGCATTGTCAATATGCCTCACCTTCATCGCCTTCAACGATGGCTGCGAGTGCTTTCGCAATTTCCTTGGCCTTAATGATTGCCGCATCGCTGTAGACGAAGGAAATTACCCCCTTGCGATAATCAAAGAGATACTGTTGCTGTGTTAGTGGATTCGTCCAAATTGCCGAGTTTTTGCCGCTGGAAACAATCGTTTCACCGGTGACGGGATTTCTGCGAGCCAACTCGTTTTCTAGCTTCATCGATGGATCACTTGCGCAAAGTGATTGCCATTCTTCAAGAGCTATTTCCATTGGTTTGAAAATATGAAGTTCGTAGGCCATAGGTGTGCTGGCTCCTAACTTTTGGCTGCGTGTGAAGAGTTTGTGAGAGGCCTGAATGTCAGCGACGGCCGAGGCCAGCGACTGACGGCAGAGCTGTCCAGTGACTGCTTCTGGCCGATTGCTGCCTAATGAGGGCAGGCATTTACCCGCCAAGAGCTGACGTTTTTGAGTTGTTGGTACTAGGTTGATTTGACCACTCATATTTACCGAATTTGATCCGCCCTCTATTGAGCGATACCAAACTCAATCTCCGTTCTTTGCCTCCCATGTGGCAAGCAGGAAAAGTGCAGTTGAGCCCGCCAGATTCACTGCCAGCTCTGCGTGCCTTGGAGCAGCCTTCACCCCGCCTTTTCCTTTTCCGTGAGCATCGCTGAGACGATTCCGAAGCGCGCCTAAACCCTCTATAACTGCTGTACACCCTCCAAGGATTTGCTTAAATACAACCTCTTCATGTTGTGCCTTCGTCAGATTTAAAAGCGTAGCTGTTTGCTTGTAGAGCTTGTTCAGGTCAGGAGTTGTCTCATGGTCGCTCGTTCCGGCTTCGTCAAGAATGTGTTTGCATACCGACTCTAGGAGCGTACGGGCCATGGTTATAGCTCCCTCGGGATCGGTTGAGCGCCTTTCAAGCGCCTTTGTCCAAGCGATCCGAACGTGCTCAGCGTCAATGCGGTCCAGCGCTTCAGAGACAACGATATCTGAAGGGGGCTCCCCACCCGATTCAGCGAAGTCAACGAGCGCCCTAAAATCATCCCAGATGAATTTCCTACGCTCGGCGTAGCTTGCGAATTTCGGCTGGATGAACCCCCAAAACTGATCCAAGTTCCTGTAACGACGCACCCACGCGGGAACCAGCGATGCCACACGAGGGTCATCAAGAACGCTCTGCCGGTAAAGAGGGTGAGCCCGCTCATCATCGTCGTTTCCGTTCCCGGTGGCACGATTGATGTAGATCGATTGCAAGCCTTCAACGTCATCAATGAGAGCCATAGCTTTCCTACTTTCGTCGCCTGTATACCAAACAGTTATACCAGCTCATGATTGCCTATAAGCCTAGCGCGTAGCGACACAGCTGCGCGTGCGCCGTATGGGGCTATGCGGTTGCGCGCAATCTCAAATCCACTAATTACCGTATAGCTGAGTGACCGCATTTGGCCGAAAGCTGCCGTTAATAAACCGACCAACAGGCGTAGCTTTATTGGTTGGTGCGCATGGCTTACAACTCAAACAAGGGTATGGTTTTGGGCGTATCAAACCGGCCCGCACAGCGCTACCTTCAGCATCTAACAAATGTACGCTGAGGAATGGAAACAGTGGAGACTGAACGAGGTATTGAAGAATGGAACGGTCGATGGTCGATCGTTGCCGGACGTGCTGTATGCACTGGCTGCATGGAAAGCCAAGCACTGGAAGACTGCGAAGCCCCATTCCTACACGCCGAAACCTGTCCAGCCAACGACTTTGAAGACCATCATCCCTGGGTAGCGTTGCACGACATTCTTGACAATGCCCGGGGGTGAGCTGCTGCACAGCCCCGAACTTCATCTGTTAATACTTCACCTTGTAGGTCGGTGAGTCCTCTGGCCGGTTCTCTCTCCGGTCATAGATCTTGGTCGTGCTGATATTGGCGTGACCCAGCCAGGCCTGGACCTTCGCGATATCGGCTTCATGCTCCAGGGCGTTGGTGGCCGCAGTGGCTCTGAGTCCGTGCACTCCAAGGCCGTCGACCTGAATCCCAGCCATCTTCGCGTAGGCTGCGACCACGGTGTAGATGCCATTGGCCGTAATACCGGCGCCTGTCAGTTTGCCTCGCAGCGGTATGAACAGCGGCACCTTTCTGTCGGCCATATGATGCCCTGAGCTTTCCAAGTACTGATGAATGCGGCCGGCTGCGACCGGGTGCAGCGGCAGATATCGCACCTTGCCGCCCTTGCCATGCACCTTCAGATGCTGGATCCCGCGTCGCTCCTGGATATCGCTCACCTGCAGCAGCGCCGCTTCTTCGCGGCGCAGCCCGTGATAGAGAAGAACAGCTAACATCGCCCGGTCGCGCAGCCCTTTGAGGGTCGTTTCATCCGGCGCCTCAAGCAGCGCTTTGGCCTGGTGATCGCCCAGTGCCGGTGTCTTGCCTTCGTTGCTTTCTATCTTCGGTCGTTTTACCCCATGCACGGGATTGCCGCCGGCGATCGCGTTGCTTTCTAGGAGGTGATCAAAGAGGCTGGCCAAAGCTGCCAATTTGCGTCGGATCGTGGCGCCCGCCAAACCGCGATGCTCGAGCTGGGCACGCCAGGCCAGAACGTGCGATCGGGTCACCACGCGAAACTCATCCGCTGAAGCCAATCCGACAAAACCACAGAAGTCCTCCAGGTCATTTTGGTAGGCACGTCGTGTTCGAGGGTTGTCCAGGTTGGCAAACCACTCGACTGCAGCGGGTACCCGCGCCAAATCCTGAAATTCGACCGCCGTCAGCCTGCGCTGATCGTTCTGGGCAGTTTTCGTCAGTTCCTGCATATCTATCTCTCTGTTGGCACTGCTACGAGCACTGATGGTCATTCCAGTCACCAAAAGAACGCGCTAAGCGAACGCCGTACGCAGATCGGATAAACGGTGATAATTGGTGATAACGTATTTTATCACTAATTAATATGGCGTGGCTGATATGCATTAGCCGGAAGGGATAAGCAACAATGATCCCTTGACCCATACGTCGAGACGGTGCAGGCCATGCTAGGTCATACCAAGCTTGATCAAAGCAATCCTTACGTAACATCAATCAAGCCACGATTTGACATGGATCGAGGTTGCTCTGGCATAGAGACATCAGTAGTGTGTTGGATCCATCTTAGATCAGGCATCGTCGCTCAGCAGTACCCTCAAGCTCCGACTATGAAAAAGGTGGGGCCGAGGACGTAGGAAAGTGCAGTTGTCGCTCCCGGCAGAGCAGTACACGATGGACATCATAGCGCTGTGACGGCAAGCCTCAAACAAGCTTCGCGACTTGGTTAGTAAGGTCGGGATGGAGATTTGAAATGCTCGTTTCGTGCCTAAATTTGGCGCTTGGTGGCGCGAAGCTTGAAATGGTGATCTGAAAATGAGGCCCCCGGCAACTCACGTCCAGATCGCGCTTCTAGAAATTCCAATAAAGGAGAAGGCAACTGGTCAGCCAACCTATAGGGAAGAAGATGTATACAGCTGCAATGGAGGGTTGGGAGATTTGTACGTCTTGCTGGGGTACCGGCAAGCTTCAGGTCAGGCTGTCCAGCGGTGCATCTAATTTTCACTTCGCAGGTAAGTAGATATGCGCAAAGTGTAAGGCACATTACAGCACCGAAGATTGAGGTAGAGACTATGAACTTAGCGGGAGAATCACGACTACTCAAAATGCGGTTGACGGCGGGCATCGAGTGTCAGCGTAACTCAACGGATGATGCTACTGACCGATACAAAGATTAAAACCTACTGAGCAGCAGCTGCACCTAAATGGTTCAAGCCAAGACGAGAATCTCATGGATTACGCTAAAGAATGTTGGAGTAAAGAGTTTCATGCCTATGGAACTGCACAGCTGTTTGAGGCACGAGCTAAGAGGCTTCAAAGGTTAAGAATCTGGATAACGTTCCTAGGAATTATTTCTCCCGTTCTCATTGGCGGGACAGTACTGGCGTTCGGAACAAACTCTGCAATATTACCCATTGCACTGGCATGCGCAGGTGTGGTCGGGCTGTGTCAGCTCACCTTATCTACATGGTCTCTTGTAGCTCGCTGGGACGAGCAGTACGAATATGCTCTCGATTCGACCAAGGCTAATACAGAGTTGTATAATCGGTTCAAAAAAATATCTGGTTCCAGCGCTGTTGATCTAAAGAAAAAGTATGAGCAGGCCTGTACAGATTATGAAGAAAGAGAGCAAAAAGATATAGCAAAAGGGGTTTCAGATAAAGAAAAGCGCTTCGCTAATCGTAGATCTTTGCAGTACTATGGCAAGGCCTGCTCGGTATGTAAAATAGTACCAATAAGCTCAAAGCCGTCAAAATGCGATGGTTGCGGAAATTTTTAATTGTGGAGCATAAAAAATGAGCGATAACGTATCAAAGATAGTTAATGCGTTTATGAAACTTAGCGATTCCGAGAAGCGCAAAGTGATTGAGGTTGTGGTTAAATTACAACGAGCTACCGGAGCATTAATCGAGCGACAGATTATCAAGAGCTATGGTCTTGAGTCCATGGAAAACGCGACGACGATAAACTTTGCTCCAGTGCCTGGTGGGTGCCCAACTTGCGGTAAGTAATAAAGAGTTATTAGAGTAGGCCCATCCGTGGCTTACTCTTAAACTATTTTCAATCGAGAAAATGATATGGGGGTGCATAAAAATTTAATCGCCCTTGGCTTCGTAGACATCTCCAAGCCTCTAAGATATGGAGAGCGTATATCCCATTAGTCCAGTCGATGAGCTAGATCTACCAATGCAGGGTAAAGCTTGATCTGAGCATAATGATTGTAAAAGTTGTTAAGGATTTCAGATATAAAACTCGCGCCCTGTTCCCTGCTCAGAAAGTTTCTAACTTCTTGTCTGGTTGATCGGTGGCACCGAAGATACCAACCAGCGATGGTATGAATGCTTGAGTTGGAGTCGCCGAAATGTAGGTTCATTGACGGGAACTTACCCTCCACCGACTTTGCTGCCTCGTCTCCTTTTAGAAATGCGCGGTATAAATTCCTGTCCGCATCTTTAAGGAATAGAAGGTACGCGGCCCAAAAGAATTGAAAAGAATCTTTAGCGCAGTTTTCTTCAAAAGCTTGAATTTGAGACACAAGCTTTTCGAGCTCCCGAAGCTGCGGGTCGAATGTATAGAGCATTGCGAGAATAACAACCTGCCTTGCATTAAGCTTATTGGTTTTGTTGTGCGCAATAGTGTTTTGGTCAGGGTTTACTCGTTTTTCGCTTGGAAAGGCGTGCCTGTCATTATCAGAACTAGCTAGCGGAAGCGCAATAGCGGTCCATGAATCACGATAATTACCGGCAAAGACGGTTTTTACCCAGTTCTCCATATTGGTATTGTCTAACTCAAACTCGGCGTCAAAGAAGCGTTTGAGGTATTTATGCGATTCAAAACCGTTTCCGTATATCGCGGTGATGGAGTGTGCCAACTGCGTGGTGTCGCTCGCGATTATGAATTTGCATAATGGTATATCAAACAAATGCTTAATTCTTTCGAGAAGCTCAATGGCGAAGGTCGGTCTACAACGGTCAAGCTCATCGATAAATATATAAGCAGGAATTGGATCGGAATTTTTATTCTTTGCCGCTTCCGCTAGAAGATCAAGCAGAACTTTCTTAAAATCTTCGACACTTTTAAGTGCTTCCTTCTTTGAGTCAATCAGTTTCTCAATGGCTTTTTCTGCAGCGTCGCTGGGCAGGTCTTCTAGGCCTTCCGTAGCAATCGCCAAGTCTTCTGCATCGATGGCTGTAGCCTTCTTCACTAGCCCTTTCACAATAACTGGTGTCGCAGCAAGCAACGTTTTAGCTGCAGACTTGGTAAAAGCAGCGAGAGTTTTCTTCGTTTTCGCGGACCGTCCGATTTGGTCGGTTAATTGGTCTTTGATAGTGGCCACTAAAGATACGAATGGATCACCTGTATAATCATGCTTCCAAGCATCAAAATACACGCATACTCGGTTTTCTTTAGCTTCCCTTTGCCATTCAGTAACAAAGAAAGTCTTTCCCGATCCCCACTCGGAATTAATGTTGAGCACTTTTATGTGCGGAGACTGATCCAAGTGTCGTGTGAGAAATTTCGCCACCCGTTGCCTGTCCATACAATCTTTAGCCCAGGGTGTTTGTTGCTCTAAATGTTCCATGGCTACCTTTCATTCTGTGTGAGGCTAAGCTTGATTATGCCAGCGCATCTTTGGAAGTACAGTCAAAGTCTGATCGTCAGCTTTCATTTCAAGCGGTGGGATGATGCCGCTAGGTAGCCATGGAGCAAGCCGCCGGTAGCGGGCAGCTTTTACAGAAGGTCGATTGCCACTGAAACTATCAGTCGCCCGGCTTGTGTTTATGTGGCGGCAAGGTTGGGTGTTTTTTCTCACCGGGCGGATCTACACGGCGTCTTTCGTCGTCTTTCCCATCTTCGCGCTTTGGTTTCGGACCTGGCTTGATATCTGTAAACATATGTACTCCTCTGAGTCGCATTGTTTGAACGCTTTCAAACCATAGCACACCGTTTTGACTCACCTAGGACTGCAGTAAGCCGGATACCCGGTCATTCTCTGGCCCCCTGTTG
Source organism: Pseudomonas lutea (assembly GCF_000759445.1). NCBI lineage: Bacteria > Pseudomonadati > Pseudomonadota > Gammaproteobacteria > Pseudomonadales > Pseudomonadaceae > Pseudomonas > Pseudomonas lutea. Next base: position 12,153 of record NZ_JRMB01000005.1, on the reverse strand, counting down.
ACCCTGACGCGCAGTAGGAAATTCGCTGTACTCACAAGCCGTTTGTCACGGCCGTCGCCCCCAATCCATCCACGGCCAATACAGATCCCTCTGCTCCAGCTGCTTGGGGTCAGTGCATGACGTCCGTCGGCAGAACCCCCGGCGCAGGTGAAAGGGCCGTGTGATAGCAGCCTTGATGCAAGCTCGTCAATGCATTGACTTATGTTGATTCTGATATCGGCCGAAGTGGAAATGGGAGCCACTGTGTTGACAGTGATATCAAAACCGATATAGAATTCATCCCGCTGCATTGTGCAGCGCATAACCCGGTAGCCGGGGTGTGATAGATCGCGAAAGAGCCAATTTTAAGGCCGCGACACGCCACGGTATGGACTACCCAAGAGGAACTGCTATGCGAAACCCTACTTATAGATTTAAGCCCCTGAGGCTAAGGAGTTGTGATGGAACGCGTTACCGAAAAGCCGATCGAATTTGTTGGCAGCAGTAAAGATGACTTGCGAGACTTTCCCAGTACCGCAGTGCGGCGGTCCGGGTTCCAGCTTAGCAAGGTGCAAAAAGGTGATGATCCGGATGACTGGAAGCCCATGCCAGATGTTGGTAAAGGGGTCCGGGAAATTCGAGTGACGTGTGATGACGGGGCTTTTCGCGTGTTTTATGTGGTGGACCGGCCGGAGGCAATCTATGTGCTGCATGCCTTCCGTAAAACCACACAACAGACGGAAAAGCGTGACATTGACCTGGGCAAAGCCCGGTTCAAGTCACTGGGCTAGGCGGCGATGGGCGACGGCGACACCCCTTATCGAAAGATAGGGGGTATTCGTCCGAAAGCAGTACCCGCTAGGACTCGTGCCCTGGGTAAACGTAACAAATAGTTAGTAATCAGACTTTTGAAGTCACGAGGGTAATACAGTTATGGCAAACGAACGCTACACCAGTGTATGGGACGCGTTGGTTGACACGCCAGAAGAGGCAGAAAATCTGCGTGTGCGCTCTGAGTTGATCATGGCGCTGACCAGTGTGGTACAAGGCTGGAACATGTCCCAAAGGGAAGCGGCCGCTCGGCTGCATGTTACACAGCCGCGCCTCAATGACCTGCTGAAGGGGAAAATCGACAAGTTCTCCCTGGACGCCTTGGTCAACATGTTGACCGGTGCAAACCTGAAAATTCAAATCGAAGTAACCGAGTGTTCTGCGGCCTGATCCCAGGCAATCAACCACTTGAACGCAATAATGTATCGAACGGGCTGGCCTTTATGTGCTGGCCCGTTTACGTTTAGGCCTTGGAAATTCAAGGTAATCCGCTTTCCTGTCTTGGTCAGAGTCATGTCGGCGCACCATCAAACCCGCTCACTGCTGGCTTTCGCAGTATCGAGGACGTGTTTCGGGTCTTTCAGTTGAGGGAATGAAATGGAATTGTCTGCAAAACTCAGCGTTCGCTACATCAATGCACTCCGGCAGTTGCCGCAATATCAATGCAATGTCGATAGCTCTGGTCCCTTGACCCACGCTTTTACCGGCGTGCGCGTGACACCTACAGGTGAGCTTCACGATGAGGACGACACTGTAGGCATCTTGGGACTTGAATTTCCAGGTGGCCACAAGATCGAGGTGCATGCTTTCGCGTTCTTTCAGATTGCATTGAAAGAAGCTGCTGAAATCGAAATCAGCACTGCGCCTGGCGATTTTGGAATTCGAGAAGGGAAACAAACCCCAGTACAGCTACGCATAGGTCAGCTTGGTGAGCATCTTCGACGCAAGCATTCTTTAGACGAATAGGAAAACTCGATGCTGCGTCGGTCTGCTCTGGTGCTCAGGCGGTTTTTTTTGTGGAGCTTAATGTCATGTGTAGCGTGCTGTGGGATATGGGTAGGTATGTACAACCTGCTCCACGCTGGTTCAGGATTAGCGATTTTTGGAGCAGCCTTTATGGGGCTTTTGAACGTTTGCGGGCTGATACACACCTTTAAAGATTACGTGCTGGATAGATAGGAAAATGTGGAGAGGTTATAGCTGGATCTTATCCATTACGATATTGCCCAGATGAATACTCGGGCGGTTACTCTGATCGACGAATGATTGTGAACACCAAGTTGATGGTGCAGCTCGCTGAAAGCATGCAATCAGATATTACAGCTCGCAGGGCCGCGAAATGCTGCAGCTACTGATGGCTGGTTTATCTGCCACCAACGCTTCAGTATGCATCAATGCTCGGTTTTTGGAACACGGGTGTGCGCGCAAGGCCGGGCCTGATTGGAAATTATTAACGTGGTGTAACTATCACAAATGCGGGCCTAAGATGGCTCCTCTCGGTAGCCTGTATCTCCTAATGCCTGCCGCAGCCGACGGTTTCGTGATATGCGAGCTGTCATCCACGCACTGCTGGCGCTGGTCGCGCTGCCGACCATCCTCTGCTTTTCTGCACGACCAGGCCATTTAATACCTCTGGAAAGTGGAGATTCAATATCAGGCTGCTATATCGTCCATATGAGAAACTGGCAAGTGTAATAAAATTATTGTTTTCCTTCTGATTCAGAACGCATCTTGATAGAGTCAATATAATCCTTCACCTCTAATAGTCTTGGACTCGTGACCCTACCATCTGAAACTGCTTTAAGAAGACCCTTAAGGTATTCGCTACCTTTTAAGCTTCCATCAGCTAGTTTTGCAACGTACTCAGAGTTAAATTGTTCACCACTGATTGCTGTCCAAGTACGTTTAATGGCATCAATAGTGTAATCCAAATTTTCGAACTTACACTCGGCAGCTCTGCGCAATGAGATCAAAGCGCTTGTATGGCGAATGTTTCGCTCTGCAGCAGAGTTGTTTTCAGAGCTAGCCCACGTTTCTGCGATAGCAAGCTCTTGCAAACGCTTACTTAATTCGTCCACCACATCTAGCGCACGATACATACTGTAATATGCTTTTGCCTTCTGAACAAAAAACTCGGGCTCCGAACCTCGTAAAACCTCCAAGCGTTCGTAAAACTTCAGAATTAAATCACCCGCACCTCCTAAATCCCCGCCAAAAGCAAAGTTAAGACTATCAAAAAGTGACAAATCAATCGATAGTCGCTTCTCGTCGTCTGGTAAATCACGGACAAGATTGAAAATCGCGTCGACACACCAAGCTTCGCCACGTGATCGATAAAGCTCAGACATCACTGCAAGAAGCCAAGCCTCAGAGTTGCATATTATTTTATAACCAGAGTGATTTGCAATCTCAGTGATATCTAGCTTTTCGAACTCCAGATAAGGGGAGCAGCTGGAAACAATCTTTTCTAGATGCTCTAAATCCGAGCTTATAAATCTCGCCCAGTCGCCATTCACTTTTCGTTTGACACTCATGAGATAAAGAAGATTTAGTAGCTCCTTTTCTTTAGGCACGCGCTTGATGACAGTGTTTTGCCCAAGTGTCTCGTAGACAAAAAATAAATTATCTAACAGCTTTTTCCCACCTTTAAACGTTGGGCACCTAACCGACTTTAAACCTTGGTTCGCCAGCTTCGTTTCGGACTGGTCAAAGACTCGGCTAATTTCGATGATCGGTACCTGACTCAGCTTCGAAGGGCTCAGTGCGTCTATTATGTACCCCTCACCAGAGTCGAGAGTAATTAGCACTGAAGTTTTTCTTTCCCTGAGTTTTGTTTCATTATTTCGAATTACCTTGGCAAGCTCAGTGTCGATTGTTTTTGAGTCAAAAATTATCAGGGAGTTGGATAGACCAAGGAGTCGATTTACGAAGTGAGTTTCCAACTCGGTTCCGGAATCTATAAAAAAAACCTTACGGTCTTTAAATGAATTTGCAATTGATCTAAGTGTTAACGTTCTTCCTGACACTCGCGGACCTAATAAAACAAGTGATCCGCCATGGTGTATGCTGGAAATTATCTGCTTTTCTTTAGATCGCACACCATAATAATAAGGCAAGATCGCTGCGCTCTTAGAGCTTTGCCCGACAGTTTCCGCAACACCCTTGATCAAAAAATCTTGGTTGGATCGCGCGTTGGCATCTAACACAGTTGTTTCAAAAATATACTTTTCGAGCTCCGCATCACCTTCGGCAGATAAGGAGTATGCCTTTTGTATTAAAGAGTATGTTTGGTCATATTGGCGGTCATCAATAAGAATAACGGTGTTAATCCCATGCCTTCTCAGTACGCTGGATTCTAAGGAGCTAGGAGCCGCACTGCGAAATATTATGCGCTTTGTTTTAGAGTCTTTAGGGCTTTTTTGGCCTGAAACCAAAAACGCTATATCGTCTTCATCAGTAAGAGAGCACCCTATGAATAGAATATTCTTATATAAAAGGTCCTCCTCCAGTATTTCAAGCATTCGCTTATTGGTTTCAATGCTTTCAAGGTAGGAGGCCTTCTGAAATACAAGGCGCTCTGAATCGTGCGTTACTTCGTAGTACACATCCCCATGTAACTTATAGACTGGTCGAAAATTTCTAGAGCTGTTGCTCAGATTCGAATCGTAAGGGTATATTGGGGAATATTGGGAATGGCGTTCAATGGCATTGTCTATGTTTAAAGTATAAATATACTTCCAGTCGATATCGTTTATCAACGATGCTTTATTGGAAGATAGAGATACGTTGTAAAACCGTTCTCGAATGGTGGCCTTTGTAATTTCCTGTGGCAAAATGCTCTGGTCAAAATATACCTCACATAGATCAGGAAACCTATATCCTTCGAGCTTCTTTAGATCATCTTCTGACAATCCTATGCCGTGCTGTTTAAGTTGCTCTAGCATGAGTTCTGAAAGCTGGGTGCCTGAAGGAACTTTAGCTCCGCTCTGAGCCGACTCCCCTACGGTAAATCCTGCACCGAAAACGGGTACAAGAGTCCCACGCTTGAAAAAATCTGAAAGCAACTCGATTGTTTCAGGCGCATCATGACGAATGATTTCCAAAACCCCTCCTACCCTAAAGCTCCTTCCTAGTGCTTCATGCGACTAGGCCAAGGCTATAGAATGCCACGCCCAGAAAGATCGGAGTAGCATCTGGCTACTAGCTCGACGCAGAGCGCATTGTGCAGGCAGATACTGGGCGGACACTATGGTCGGGAAAGTCCTTGAGATTTTCTATTAACAGCCTTTATGTGGTGCTGTAAGGGTAGCTACTCGTTCTTGGCCCATTCCTTCCTTGACTAGCGGCTGCACAAACTACGTCGCCCGGAGCTAGGTCGCAAAGTACAGATGCTCCCCGGCACGGGAAGTTGACGTGCTACAAGCTCATTTGCCGATCGACTTGCCTGCATCCTGTGCGGTGGTCGGTGGGGCTGGGTACATCTGACCTCTTTCGGGTAGTGGATGCATCGACTCGACTTTCCACAGACGCAATCCCTTCCCCGTGATCGCTGGCCGCTTGAGCCGGTACGGTTACAGGAAAGTGCGAGGTCGGAAAGACAGCCTTGATACTCGACGCTGGTGGGATACCTTTTGATCTCAGCTGATTCGAAGACAATAGCGTTACCGCCGACTACGGCGGGAGGTGAGCAGCCGGCCGATCAGAAGCGAGGCTTTATGATGCTCAAGTTCATGCTTGACACCAACATCCTCATGTTCATCCTGTCCACCATCGATCACCAGGGCTGGTCATCCATTCGGGACAGCTTATCAACGTCCTGTCCCCGGCTGCTGCGAGGATGCGTCGGCGTTCCAAAGGCATAAAAAACCCGCCGTAGCGGGTTCATTTGAACAGCTCTGCATGAGTGCCTATATCAACAAAAATCACATCTGTTTTCGTGACCTGGTAGACCAGCAAGAAGTCACCACGGATATGGCACTCTCGGTTGCCCGCCCATTCGCCTTGCAATTCGTGATCTAGGTACTGAGCCGGCAACGTATCACCTTCCCAGAGCATTCTCATCACATCCCTGGCTTCGGTCATAGGTTGCCGGCCAGCATCATTGTGCCGCTGCCATGATTTCTTGAATTCAGGCGTGTACGCCGTTCTCTTCGGCAACGGGGCGCGCTTTAGATTTGCCGGTTTTGCGGGCTTCTTTGCCATCTAGATCCTCGAACAATTCGTCAATCGAATCGAACCGACTGCGGATCTCACGAGCTTGAGCCAAGGCTCGAGCCGTTTTCTCGGAAGGCGCCTTCACTTCAAAAGGAAGCCCTCTGGTTTCCACAACTTGACGAAGAAAGAGACGCATCGCGTCGCTCAGGCTCAGGCCGCAAGCGCTCAGCACTGCAGTAGCTTGCTCTTTCAAATCTTCTTCGATGCGGCAACGCACGTCGGTGCTTTTCAGTAATGCTGTCATGATATCGTCCTCCAATGCCTTGTGTAGCTACATCGTTACTACATGTAGTTTGTACCCTTTCACAAATAACCACAAGTAATCCCTTATCATTTCTGATCATCGGCCCAGCCGCTGAAAGGCCTACAACGAATCCCCTCCGGCAGTGGAGGTTGGCTGAATCGCAAGCCGATGTCCCCACCAGCGGTGCCAACCTGACCTTCCATCCTGGTATGGCAAGGGGGCAACCAGTCACTCCGCGACTGACCGACTTGGCTGCTTTACAAGAAATTATGCTTGGGGAATAATTATTGCCTGCCAATAATTGAGGATAATTCAGCCATGGTCGACATCTTTCTTCGCCCCCAACTGGCTGCTGAGATGACCAAGCAGCTCCTAAAACCCACCGCGCTTGAAATCGGGTTTCGCTCTGGATTGTTCCTGTCTGGTCTCCGCAGAACAGGCAAAACTACCTTTCTGAAAAACGACTTGATTCCTGCTCTTGAGGAAGGCGGAGCGCTGGTGATCTATGTCGACCTATGGAGTGATACCCAAACCAGCCCTGCGCAATTAGTTCATGGCGCAGTACGGAAGGCACTGACTGACCTTCAGACACCCACATCGTCATTTTTAAAGAAGCTGAAAGCTTTGCGCGGTGCCGAGATTGAAGCAGTCGGATTCAAGTTTGGTTTCAATCTGGAAACGCTGGGGAAGGATGGCGGTGTCACTCTCGCCGATGCTCTGACCGAGGTGGTGGATCAGGCCAAGACAGATGTCGTGCTCATCGTCGATGAGGTGCAGCACGCCATCACTACCGAGGATGGGCAACAGATGATGCTGGCATTGAAGTCGGCACGTGATGCGATCAACCCGCGACCGAACACCCCAGGGCACTTCCTTTTCATAGGCACCGGCTCTCACCGGGCGATGGTTGGAGAAATGACTGCGCGACGTAACCAGGCTTTCGCCGGGGCTACCAACATCCCATTCCCCGTGCTGGGTGATGACTACGTAGAGTTCTGGCTCAAGAGGTTGCAGGGCGATGGCTACACCCACCTGCCATCTCTAAACGTTGCGGCGGGTGCGTTTAGAACACTGGGTAACAGGCCGGAGGAATTTATCCGGGCTTTTGTTCAGTTGATCAACTCACCTGTTCCCGGTTCTGACCCGGATGTGGTGCTACCGGTTATCGCTACCACCTTGCGATCAGCCGCTGCAGATCACGAGTTGAGGAAAGTCGAGGAACTTGGGGTTCTGGCACAAGCCATCTTTGATCGCATTGCGTCTGTTGAAGGTGACGCTCGAGGCGTGTTCTCAAATGAGGCTGCTGCCGAGTATTCTAAGGTCGTGGGTCGCGAGGTTCGTGTCGATGAGATTCAGCCGGTGGCAAACGAATTGCTCGCCGCCAACTTGATCATGCGCCGTGGCCACGGGCTATATGGTGTGACCGATCCCTTCGTCCAGGAAATCTGGCGTGAGCGTCAGGCGGTACTGAGTAAATTCTGAAGTGTTTGCCATGATGCGGTAGCTCACTGATGCCGGCGTCGTGTTCTTAATGGAGTACCAAAGCAATGGATCCCGCATGCGTGGCATAGCCGACAAAATACGTCTCTACCGTAAAACGTTCCGTCCACCAGTTTTGTATGCGCTGACTTCGTCTGTTTTCTGGCTTACGGTGTTGCTTGCGACGCTTGTAGTAAGCCTTACATTTTTTGATCTGTATGTGCGACTCAGCGATCAAGGCGAGCTTCTCAGCTCCCGCGATCAATGTTTGCTTCTACTGGCTGAAATACCAATGTTGTTCGGGGCGGTACAAATTCATCTTGTCGGGGCTGAGCGTCGGTTTCGATATCTGAATCCAGTTGCAAGTCGCGTCAGCATGCGCACCCCTTATCGCAGTCTGGACCGCGAGAAAATCGCGTTCATCCGTAGAATCTTCAGCCAGCAGGAAAGTCTTCGTGCATTGGCGAGCCATCTGGTTGAAGAGTGGGAATGGCGGGAGGAAATCAAACGGCGTGCCCAAGATCCAATCTGGATTCGTGCCATTGGCTTTTTCAGGCTTCCGAGCACATCCAACTTTGCCACCTACATGGCAGGCTTGGTCGCAATACTTGCGGCCATTCTCATCACGACCATCACTCCAGACACCTTGTTCGGTGCGCTCGAAACGCTCCCCGCCAACGCGTGGTCAATCATCCGCAATCTAACAATCGTCATAGTCCTGCCCATTGGTCTTTGTGTGCTCCCCACGGCGGTAATTATGGCATTTGTTAAGGACATAGGCGTCGCACTGCTTGAGCGGCTGAACGACCAGTATCTTAGCCAGGCCGGCTTTTATCGGTTCATCTCTCAGCTTCTGGAGCTGTATGATGTAGGCGAACGGATGCTGCTTCGTAAAACCCACGGGAGGGTTTATTGGGTCGTTCGTGTGGGCATTGTGCCCTTACAGGACCTCAAGCGAGTAAGAAACAGAATTCGCCGTGCCAGGCGGCTAGCTAAGCAATCTGCCCTCCCCAGATGAAGCCGTTTTTTTGCGGGCATTGCAGGCAGAGCAATGAAGGTTGATACACAAATCAGGGATGCGCTTTCGCGCCTATTACTTAAGGAAAATCATGAACTCTACAGTCAATGATATAGCGTTCACTGAGCGTCGCCGTGTATTTGTGCGAGCTTTAGTGGGTGGAATGTTGCTTCTGGTTATGGCCTTGATTGGGTTGCGTCCTAATTCCAACGGAATTGCCGCGATACTAGGCGTGTGTTCGCTATGGTTCTGGGTTATGGCGTGGCTTAATCGGAAGGCTGGTTCGCAAACCTTGATGATCCTGAAGGATAAGGGCATCTGGTTTTTCAATGCTGATGGGTTAGTTCCCTATACGTCCATTGAAGGTACAGAGGTGGAATCGTATAGCGGGATAGGACAGATGCAGCTCAATACGGTATTTCACATTATCGCCGAAAAGGCTGACACTCTGCCGAAATTCAATGACAGCCGGTTGAAGATCTTTTTCAAGATGCCAAGTGCACGTAAGGGAAGGGGCTTTCGCAAGCATCTGGTAGTGTTCAACTACGGTGGTCTACGCGACCAGGACGGCAAAAACGTCGACTATGAAAACCTTCAAGACGAACTGACTTACCGCATTCAAAAGGCTCACCAAGAGGAACATGAGCAGAGCAATCGAGTATATGTGCCCTCTTCCTCGGCAAATGATGCGCTATCGTCTACCGGGCCTTTCACCAGATAACCGCAATCAGCTGGTTTGGGGTACGAATTCACGGCCTCTTGAGCCGGAAGGCAAAAGAGGGCGTGATCACTCTCCACAGACGAGATCAGAAACGGAGAATCCCGCTCCAGGCGGGATTCTCAGCCGTCGATTGCATGCATTCGACGGGGCAGGACGCTGTTACCTGACACTGGGCCATCTGACTTTCATCAGAAGCGGGGTGCGATCCAAAGATCCCTGAAGCCACCCTGTGGTTTACGCCTAGGCGCAGATAGAATTTTAGTCAATCTATGGCAACCATGCCAGACAAGGAGCAGCACCATGGCACGTGGAGTTAACAAGGTAATTCTGGTCGGAACTTGCGGGCAAGACCCAGAGGTCCGCTACATGCCCAACGGCAATGCCGTGACCAACCTGAGCCTGGCAACAAGCGAACAGTGGACCGACAAGCAGACTGGGCAGAAGGTCGAAAAGACCGAGTGGCACCGTGTTTCGATGTTCGGCAAGGTTGCGGAAATCGCCGGCGAGTATCTGCGCAAGGGTTCGCAGGTTTACATCGAAGGCAAGCTGCAGACCCGCGAGTGGGAAAAGGACGGCATCAAGCGTTACACAACTGAGATTATCGTCGACATGCAAGGCACCATGCAGTTGCTCGGTGGCCGTCCTCAAGAGGACGGCGCTTCTCAGCAGCAGGCACGTCCGCAAGCCGCTTCTCAGCCTCAGCGCGAATCGCGTCCCGCTCCACAGCAAGTGCCGCAGCCAGCCCCTGATTTTGATCGCTTCGATGACGACATTCCGTTTTGACCCGACTCCGCCTTGGCCTTAGGGCCGGGGCTTTCAAGAGGGAAGTCATTACTTCCCAGGGCGGCTGCGAAGATGCCGTAAAATTCAATCTGTCGGCACTATGGCGCCGCCCAGCGGCGCCTTCTCAAGTAAGGGCAAAGCATGTCAACTACCAAGCCACGGCCAGGCCGGGTCAGGCGGTCAATGACCGTAGCGGATTTTGAGCTGCTGCTACCGTTCCTCAAGGGCATCGATCCTGAGCGGATCGAAGCGGCCCGGTTATCGCTTACCCAATCCAGCGAGTACACAAACACCCAGATTGCCGCTAGGTTTGGTGTCACCCGACAGGCCGTGGAGAAGTCGGTCAACAGGGTGTGGGAGGCTTATGAGGAATGGCAGGAGTCACAGGCAGTAGCCACCGGCAAGAAAGTGCCACGCGGCTGGGTCGAGGTGGCAGTGCCACCTACGCTGGTTAACCAGGTACTGGCCCTCATCGCTGAATCACAGGCTGGGACGCGCAAAAAAGCCAAAACCCCAGAGCAATAAAAGCTCTCTTCCCAAGACGTGTGCGCTGATCCATAGCCGGAATCTCTCCCCTTTAAGCTTGATTGAATGGCTTAGCCCTGCCGGCTGCGTCGCAGTCACGGTCGCGCTGCCCAGCGTATGGGATAGCCGGAATCTCTCCCCCTTAAGCCAGATCGTACAACACAGCCTTGCAGGCTGTGCCGTCGTCCCTCGCGCTGCCAAGATATGCCATAGCCGGAATCTCTCCCCTTTAAGCTGGATTGAGTGGTTCAGCCCTGTTGGCTGCGCCGCAGTCACGGTCGCGCTGCCCAGCGTCTGGGATAGCCGGAATCTCTCCCCCTTTAAGCCGGATCGAACGACGCAGCCTTGCGGCTGTGCCGTCGTCCCGATCGCGCTGGCCAGGATATTGGTATAGCCGGAATCTCTCCTCCTTTGAGCTGCATCAGACGGCTCAGCCCTGCGGGCTGCGCCGCGATCATGATTGCGCTGACCAGCGTAGCGGCATAGCCGGAATCTCTCCCCTTTTGAGACGGATCGAACGATGCTCTCTGTGCTCTTCGGTCGTGCAGGAAAGGCCATCAGCCATAGCCGGAATCTCTCCTCCTTAATTAGGACAGGCTGTCGCTAGGCATCCGTCGGGTATAGCCGGAATGTCTCCCCTTAATGTGCGCAGGGCGGCTATGCCCATCAATCACGTACTGGTTTGCAGAGGCGTCAAGGCCGCTGTACAAGGCCGCAGCGAAGCTCAGGGCCGGTTCACCGGCCGAGCCTCGAACGGGCGCTGGGAGCGAGCGCAGCGTGCCTTGATGGATTTGAAGGGCGTTTAAAACCCTTCGAGGTAAAGGGCAGGGGTTGCTGCACCTCCCTTGCCCTCTGCCTCCCGGCGAGGGAGTAAATGCTGTTAGCCATGGATGGGTGCAATGGGACGATCCTCAAAGCTTTAACTGCCAGCCATGCTCGCCCCCTTCGGGGGACGTTCCCCGCGCTGCGCCATCGAGCCGTCGCCCTTCGGTCTAGTCTCGACCCTTTCGGGCGGTCCACTCTCGTTCCGGCCTTTCAGGCCTGCGCGCTCCGCGCACCAAAGGCAGTCGATTTTCGCGGGCGAAAATCTCCCAGGTCAAAAGCGCGCAGTCCGTGCGTGCCAGTTCCGGCGATACGTCCCAATGCGGGGTTTGCTTTATGCGATGGTGACCAACTGGGCGTCAGGTGCAAGGGACGCTTCGCTTCTGCCCTTGCACCTGACGCCCAGCCGGCCCCCTGTATCGCACGCAAACCCTCATCGCATTGGAACGGATCACCTCCAGGGACTGGAGTGCATCCCGATCCTGCAGAAGGAAGGGCGCTGCGCGCCGTTTTTATAAAGTCAAAAGCACGCTCCCC
>NZ_JRMB01000003.1:285000-438427 GCF_000759445.1 Pseudomonas lutea | reverse complement strand
CGGTCTGGGTTGTTTCCCTTTTCACGACGGACGTTAGCACCCGCCGTGTGTCTCCCATGCTCGGCACTTGTAGGTATTCGGAGTTTGCATCGGTTTGGTAAGTCGGGATGACCCCCTAGCCGAAACAGTGCTCTACCCCCTACAGTGATACATGAGGCGCTACCTAAATAGCTTTCGAGGAGAACCAGCTATCTCCGAGCTTGATTAGCCTTTCACTCCGATCCACAGGTCATCCGCTAACTTTCAACGGTAGTCGGTTCGGTCCTCCAGTCAGTGTTACCTAACCTTCAACCTGCCCATGGATAGATCGCCCGGTTTCGGTCTATTCCAGCGACTAGACGCCCTATTAAGACTCGCTTTCGCTACGCCTCCCCTATTCGGTTAAGCTCGCCACTGAAAATAAGTCGCTGACCCATTATACAAAAGGTACGCAGTCACCCAACAAAGTGGGCTCCCACTGCTTGTACGCATACGGTTTCAGGATCTATTTCACTCCGCTCTCCGCGGTTCTTTTCGCCTTTCCCTCACGGTACTGGTTCACTATCGGTCAGTCAGTAGTATTTAGCCTTGGAGGATGGTCCCCCCATGTTCAGACAAGGTTTCTCGTGCCCCGTCCTACTCGATTTCATTGACAAGAGATTTTCGCGTACAGGGCTATCACCCACTATGGCCGCACTTTCCAGAGCGTTCCGCTAATCTCAAATCAACTTAAGGGCTGGTCCCCGTTCGCTCGCCACTACTAAGGAATCTCGGTTGATTTCTTTTCCTCAGGGTACTTAGATGTTTCAGTTCCCCTGGTTCGCTCCATACACCTATGTATTCAGTGTAAGGTAACTGTCTTATGACAGCTGGGTTCCCCCATTCAGACATCTCCGGATCACAGTCTGTTTGCCGACTCCCCGAAGCTTTTCGCAGGCTACCACGTCTTTCATCGCCTCTGACTGCCAAGGCATCCACCGTATGCGCTTCTTCACTTGACCATATAACCCCAAGCAATCTGGTTATACTGTGAAGACGACATTCGCCGAAAGTTTGCATTTCACAAACTTTACCTTAGCCTGGACACGCACCAGTGAAAGAGGTGCCCAGTCTATATTTCAATCACATACCCAAATTTTTAAAGAACGATCTAATCAAAAGACTAGAAATCAACACTCATCATCCATCGGATGGAGCGCTCATTTCTAAGCTTTCAGCAGTCAGAAGCAGTTATGGTGGAGCCAAACGGGATCGAACCGTTGACCTCCTGCGTGCAAGGCAGGCGCTCTCCCAGCTGAGCTATGGCCCCATAACAAAATTGGTGGGTCTGGGCAGATTCGAACTGCCGACCTCACCCTTATCAGGGGTGCGCTCTAACCAACTGAGCTACAGACCCAATTTCGAGCTTGTAACTGTTAGCGTGAGCTATCAGCTTGGAGCTTAAAGCTGCTTCTATCGTCTTCTTCAATGAATCAAGCAATTCGTGTGGGAACTTGCGAAGAAGCTGAGTCTTCGATTAAGGAGGTGATCCAGCCGCAGGTTCCCCTACGGCTACCTTGTTACGACTTCACCCCAGTCATGAATCACACCGTGGTAACCGTCCTCCCGAAGGTTAGACTAGCTACTTCTGGTGCAACCCACTCCCATGGTGTGACGGGCGGTGTGTACAAGGCCCGGGAACGTATTCACCGCGACATTCTGATTCGCGATTACTAGCGATTCCGACTTCACGCAGTCGAGTTGCAGACTGCGATCCGGACTACGATCGGTTTTCTGGGATTAGCTCCACCTCGCGGCTTGGCAACCCTCTGTACCGACCATTGTAGCACGTGTGTAGCCCAGGCCGTAAGGGCCATGATGACTTGACGTCATCCCCACCTTCCTCCGGTTTGTCACCGGCAGTCTCCTTAGAGTGCCCACCTTAACGTGCTGGTAACTAAGGACAAGGGTTGCGCTCGTTACGGGACTTAACCCAACATCTCACGACACGAGCTGACGACAGCCATGCAGCACCTGTCTCAATGTTCCCGAAGGCACCAATCCATCTCTGGAAAGTTCATTGGATGTCAAGGCCTGGTAAGGTTCTTCGCGTTGCTTCGAATTAAACCACATGCTCCACCGCTTGTGCGGGCCCCCGTCAATTCATTTGAGTTTTAACCTTGCGGCCGTACTCCCCAGGCGGTCAACTTAATGCGTTAGCTGCGCCACTAAAAGCTCAAGGCTTCCAACGGCTAGTTGACATCGTTTACGGCGTGGACTACCAGGGTATCTAATCCTGTTTGCTCCCCACGCTTTCGCACCTCAGTGTCAGTATGAGCCCAGGTGGTCGCCTTCGCCACTGGTGTTCCTTCCTATATCTACGCATTTCACCGCTACACAGGAAATTCCACCACCCTCTGCCCTACTCTAGCTTGCCAGTTTTGGATGCAGTTCCCAGGTTGAGCCCGGGGATTTCACATTCAACTTAACAAACCACCTACGCGCGCTTTACGCCCAGTAATTCCGATTAACGCTTGCACCCTCTGTATTACCGCGGCTGCTGGCACAGAGTTAGCCGGTGCTTATTCTGTCGGTAACGTCAAAGCAGCGAAGTATTAATTAGCTGCCCTTCCTCCCAACTTAAAGTGCTTTACAATCCGAAGACCTTCTTCACACACGCGGCATGGCTGGATCAGGCTTTCGCCCATTGTCCAATATTCCCCACTGCTGCCTCCCGTAGGAGTCTGGACCGTGTCTCAGTTCCAGTGTGACTGATCATCCTCTCAGACCAGTTACGGATCGTCGCCTTGGTGAGCCATTACCTCACCAACTAGCTAATCCGACCTAGGCTCATCTGATAGCGCAAGGCCCGAAGGTCCCCTGCTTTCTCCCGTAGGACGTATGCGGTATTAGCGTCCCTTTCGAGACGTTGTCCCCCACTACCAGGCAGATTCCTAGGCATTACTCACCCGTCCGCCGCTGAATCAGGGAGCAAGCTCCCTTCATCCGCTCGACTTGCATGTGTTAGGCCTGCCGCCAGCGTTCAATCTGAGCCATGATCAAACTCTTCAGTTCAATACTGCAATTAGGTTTTGAGAAAACCTTATAAACTTGGCTCAGCAATCGTTGGTTAAACCATGATTTCTCGTGGAGTAACTTGCGATGCTGATAATCTTGCGACTTCAGTCTTACAGCACAAGCACCCACACGAATTGCTTGATTCAGTTGTTAAAGAGCGGGTGGTTAAGATCTTTCGTCTCAACCGAGGCGCGCATTCTACAGCGTCTCTTGTATCTGTCAAGCGGTTATTTTAAGAAGTTTTCAAAGTTTCCTTATCAACTTCAACCACTTGCGCTTCGTTCGACTTGGCGTCTCACGTCAGCGGGAGGCGAATTCTACAGCGTTACAACCTGCTGTCAACTGCCTTTTTCACCGCTGTCGATTCAAGCATCTGAACCGAAGCATTCCTCGCTGCTTACTTCGTCCAACTCTTTGATTACCAAGGAGTTTTCCGTTTCTTCTGCGCCGGAAGTGGGGCGAATTATAGACAGATCCAGAGAGGCGTCAAGCACTTATTTAACGAAACTGTCATATCGGTCAAAAATGCTCAGATGCGCCCGTGTTTGATCGCTTGCCAACGCCGTGGTCAAAGACTCGGGAAAGCAAACTGCGACGCCTCGTGGCTCGCACGTTGTGGCCAGCGCTGCGTAACCGCTTTGCGACGGGTATAGAACCGCACGCCATCAGGCCCGTAGGCATGCAGGTCGCCGAAAAGTGAACGTTTCCACCCACCGAAGCTGTGGTAGGCAACCGGCACGGGCAGCGGGACGTTAACGCCAACCATACCAACTTCGATCTCGTCGCAGAACAGCCGGGCCGACTCACCGTCTCGGGTAAAGATGCAGGTGCCGTTCCCGTACTCATGGTCATTGATCAACTGCATGGCTTGTTCAAGGCTAGCCACCCGCACGATGCACAGAACCGGGCCGAAGATCTCCTCTTTGTAGATCCGCATGTCAGGCGTGACCTGATCGAACAGACAACCTCCCAGGAAGAAGCCGTTCTCGTGCCCTGCCACGCTAAGCCCACGACCATCGACCACCAACCTCGCGCCGGCGATTACACCGTCTTCTATATAGGTGCTGACCTTGTCGCGATGTTGCCCTGTGACAAGAGGCCCCATATCAAGGCCACTGGAAGTTCCGGCGCCTATTTTCAACTCGTTGATTTGCGGGACCAGCCTGGCGATTAGCGCATCCGCAACTTGATCCCCCACGCACACAGCAACGGATATCGCCATGCAACGCTCACCGCACGAGCCGAAGGCGGCGCCCATCAAGGCGCTTACGGCATTGTCCAGATCCGCATCCGGCATCAACACTGCGTGATTCTTTGCGCCGCCCAGTGCCTGCACCCGCTTGCCGCGTGCAGTTGCCTCTTTATAGATGTATTCGGCGATCGGCGTGGAACCGACAAAACTTAATGCCTTGATCTCAGGAGCTTCTATCAGCGCGTCGACTGCCTGCTTGTCCCCATGAACAACATTGAGCACGCCTTTGGGTAACCCTGCTTCTTGCAACAGCTCTGCGATGAACAACGTCGAACTGGGGTCGCGCTCGGAAGGCTTGAGGATGAAACAATTCCCGCACGCGATCGCCAGTGGGTACATCCACAGCGGAACCATCGCGGGAAAATTGAACGGGGTAATGCCTGCCACTACGCCAAGCGGCTGAAAGTCAGACCACGCGTCGATATTGGGCCCGACGTTGCGGCTGTACTCACCCTTGAGTATCTCCGGCGCGGCGCAGGCATATTCAACGTTCTCGATTCCGCGCTTGAGTTCGCCTGCCGCATCTTCAAGGGTCTTGCCATGCTCCTCGCTGATCAGCCGGGCAATGCGCCCCTCGTTTAGCTCCAGCAACTGCTTGAAGCGAAACATGACCTGGGCGCGTTTCGCAGGGGGTGTGTTACGCCATGCGGGAAAAGCAGCTTTCGCAGAATCGATCGCCTGCTGAACGGTTGCGCGGCTGGCGAGCGGTACCCGCCGGATGACCTGACCGGTCGAGGGGTTGTACACGTCGGCAGTGCGGTCGTCTTCACTGACCCGCTCACCATGGATCAGATGCTGAATGGTGTTCATGTATAACTCCGGAACAATCGCTCTGCGTGGCAACCCCAGTTGCGCGCGATAGCATTGATAAGTCAGTCGATTTGATTGAGGGCCTGACCGACCGCATCAAACATGCGGTCCAGGTCTTCGGGCTTGCTGTTGAAGGTCGGTCCAAACTGGAGCGTGTCGCCGCCGAAGCGCACATAGAACCCGGCTCTCCAGAGTTTCATGGCTGTTTGGAATGGACGCACAATGGCGTCCCCGTCGCGCGGAGCAAGCTGGATGGCGCCCGCGAGCCCGTAGTTGCGGATGTCTACAACGCTTTTGCTGCCTTTGAGGCCGTGCAAGGAGCGCTCAAAATGGGGGGCTGTTTCGGCCACCCGCTGCACCAGACTTTCCCGTTGGAGGATATCCAGCGCAGCAAGGCCTGCCGCACAAGCCACCGGGTGCGCCGAGTAGGTGTAGCCGTGAGGAAATTCCACCGCGTATTCAGGCGTAGCCTGGTTCATGAACGTCTGGTAAATCTCGGTACTGGCGATGACCGCGCCCATGGGAATCGCACCGTTGGTGATTTGCTTGGCGATGCACATGAGGTCAGGCGTGACGCCAAAGCTGTCGGCGCCGAACATCGCACCGGTGCGGCCGAAACCAGTAATCACTTCGTCGAAGATCAGCAAGATATTGTGCTGATCACAGATTTCACGCAGACGCTTGAGGTAACCCTGTGGCGGAACAATCACGCCGGCGGAGCCTGCCATGGGCTCGACGATCACCGCGGCGATATTCGACGCATCATGCAGCTCGATCAGCTTGAGCATTTCATCTGCCAGCGCAATGCCACCCTGCTCCGGCATCCCGCGCGAATAAGCGTTACTGGCAAGCAAGGTATGGGGGAGATGGTCTACGTCCATCAACTGTCCGAACATCTTACGGTTGCCGTTAACACCTCCCAGGCTGGTGCCCGCAATGTTCACACCGTGGTAGCCACGGGCGCGGCCGATCATTTTGGTCTTTGTCGCTTGCCCCTTCAGCCGCCAGTACGCGCGCACCATCTTGACGGCGGTGTCGGCGCATTCCGATCCGGAGTCGGTATAGAAAACGTGGTTCAGATTTCCTGGGGTCAGGTCGGTGATTTTTTCAGCCAGCTGAAAAGACAGCGGATGACCAAACTGAAACCCCGGGGAATAGTCCAGCGTCCCTAGCTGCCTGGACACTGCCTCCTGGATTTCCTTGCGCGTGTGCCCTGCCCCGCACGTCCACAGCCCAGACAGCCCATCGTAGATTTTTCGGCCTTTATCATCCGTGAGATAGCTGCCCTGAGCCGCGACGATCAGTCGTGGATCCCGATGGAAATTTCGGTTTGCGGTGTAGGGCATCCAGTGGGCGTCGAGCTTGAGCTGGCTGGCCAACGACATGTCGGACGATTCGGGCATATTCATGGGAATGACCTCATGGGGCGTGTATGGCCTGCGTCCGATGTGTGCGAGCAGTAGCAGGGCCTGTTGCAGCTAAAGTGCCATGGCCCTAAAGTCTGGAAAACACCACTTTTACGATCTTCAGTTAACCGGTCGCTAAACTATGAGCACCCGCCGAAACGATCCTCTGGCGCAAGTCAGCGATTTTGATATCCGCCTGCTGCGAATCTTCCGCAGCGTCGTTGAGTCCGGGGGCTTTTCAGCTGCGGAGAGCGCGTTAGGCATCGGACGCTCTGCCATTAGTCAGCAGATGAGCGACTTGGAACAACGTCTCGGACTTCGCCTGTGCCAGCGCGGTCGTGCGGGGTTTTCTCTGACGGAAGAAGGCCGGGAGGTTTATCAGTCATCGCTGCAATTACTCAGCGCTCTCGAGAGTTTTCGCACAGAGGTCAACGGCCTTCACCGACATCTGCGAGGTGAACTGAACATCGGTCTGACGGATAACCTGGTCACCCTGCCCCACATGCGTATTACCCACGCGCTTTCACAGCTGAAAGAGCGAGGGCCGGACGTGCTTATCAACATCCGCATGATCGCGCCCAACGAGGTTGAGCAGGGCGTACTCGACGGTAGCCTGCATGTGGGTGTCGTCCCTCAAGCGAGTGCATTGTCGGGACTGGAATACCAGGCGCTTTATAGCGAGCGATCCCTGCTGTACTGCGCGGTGGGCCATCCGCTGTTTTACGCAGACGATGCGCAACTCGACGATGAGCGCCTGGCCGTCCAGGAAGCTATCTCCCCAACTTTTCGGCTGCCTGGCGAGATCCAGGCCCATTATCAATCACTTAAATGCACCGCCAGCGCATCGGACCGGGAAGGCATGGCGTTCCTGATTTTGACGGGGCGCTACATTGGGTACCTGCCTGATCACTACGCAAACCTGTGGGTGCAGCAGGGACGGCTGCGTGCGTTGAAGCCAACGGCAAGGTTTTACGATTTGAGCCTCGTGACCGTCACGCGCAAAGGCCGTCGCCCCCATTTGGTGCTGGAGAGTTTTCTGGAAAGCCTCGCTGCTACACGATGAGGCCAGTCGTAACTCAGGGTGTCACAGCTACGCCAGCCTGAAGCGCACGCGAAGGTGCCGAAGCCCTTTGTACACGGGCATTCAGGCATAAGCGCCAGCTGGGTATCTGATCAGTTGGACAGGTTTTTGCAATGAGGCTGGTGATCGAAGCCAACTTCAAAACCGAGAACCCTACATGCAGCCCGACGCGCGCGAAACTGACGACCTTATATACGGACTCAACGACCGGCCGCGTCCTGCGCCGGCCCTGTTGGCAGCCACCCAGCATGTGCTGGCGGCGTTCGTGGGCATTATTACGCCGCCATTGATTATCGGATCGGCTCTGGGCCTTGGCGCGTATATGCCCTATCTAATCAGCATGGCCTTGATGGTCTCGGGGGTCGGCACGTTCATTCAAGCGCGCCGACCATTTGGCATCGGCGCGGGGATGATTTGCCTGCAAGGCACCAGCTTTGCATTTCTGGGCGCCGTGTTGTCTGCAGGCTTCATGGTCAAGCAGCGCGGTGGCAGTGCGGAGGACATCATGGCCATGGTGTTTGGTGTGTGCTTCTTCGGCGCACTTGTGCAGATCGTGCTGAGCCGCTTCATTGGGCAGTTGCGCCGTGTGATTACTCCTCTGGTCACAGGCATTGTCATCACGCTGATCGGCGTGAGCCTGATTAATGTCGGGGTGACCGACCTGGGCGGTGGCTTCAACGCGCCGGACTTCGGAGCGCCCGTCAATCTGGCTCTAGGCGTTCTCGTACTGGCAGTCATCATCGTCTTGAATCGCTCGAATGCGCCCTGGTTGCGGTTGTCAGCCATCATCATCGGGCTGGCGGTGGGAAGCCTGGCGGCCTGGTTCAGCGGAAAATTAGTACCGCAGTCAATTGCTGACGCGGCGCTGGTAAGCATTCCTGTCCCCTTCAGATTTGGCATGAGCTTTGACTGGGCGGCTTTCCTGCCGGTAGCGCTGATTTACCTGATCAGCAGCATCGAAACCGTCGGCGACCTGACCGCCAATTGCATGCTGTCTCGCGAGCCGATTAACGGCGCTGGCTACATTGCACGGCTGAAAGGAGGCGTCTTGGGCGACGGCGTGAGTTGCATGATCGCCGCGACGTTTAGCGCGTTCCCGAACACAACCTTCGCTCAGAATAACGGGGTGATTCAGCTGACCGGCGTGGCCAGTCGTTATGTTGGTCTGTACATCGGTGCAATTCTGTTCCTGCTCGGATTGTTTCCGGTCATCGGCGCGATCCTTCAACAGATCCCCAAGCCGGTACTTGGCGGCGCGACACTGGTGATGTTTGGCAGCGTCGCAGCGGCAGGTGTCCGGATTCTCGCGCAGGCGCCACTCGATCGCCGCAGCATGTTGATCATTGCGACCTCTTTTGGGGTCGGGCTGGGCATCGCCGCGCAACCAACGCTGCTGCATCATCTACCGCAGTGGGTACAAAGCCTGTTTGACTCTGCCATCACCAGCGGCGGGCTGACGGCCACCATGATGTGTTTGCTGATTCCGGAAGCCAAGGTCGTGAATCAGGCCGATCTCCCGGCAGTCGAATCTTTTGAGCACTGATTTACAGGCGCAACGCTTGTCGGATTCGCGCGGGTGCGTTATCTGTTTCAGCGCCTCGCACCCAATGATCCGCCTGGAACCGCACATGACCCTCGAAGTCCCTGCTCACAGCCCAAGCGTCACCAAGCCTGCCAGCCGTATTCGTCAGAAGAATGAAGAGGCGATCCTGAAAGCCGCCGAGGATGAGTTCGCCCGCCACGGATTCAAAGGCACCAGCATGAACACCATTGCGCAACATGCCGGCTTGCCGAAAGCTAATCTGCACTACTACTTCACCAACAAGCTTGGCCTGTATATCGCGGTGCTGAGCAACATCATCGAATTGTGGGACAGCACCTTCAACAACCTGACCGCCGAGGACGACCCGGCGCAGGCCCTGACGCAATACATCCGCGCAAAGATGGAATTCTCCCGTCGCCAGCCGCAGGCCTCGCGCATTTTCGCGATGGAAATAATCAGCGGGGGTGAATGCCTGAACCAGTATTTCAGCCAGGATTATCGCGAATGGTTTCAAGGTCGTGCTGCAGTCTTCCAGGCCTGGATCGATGCCGGAAAAATGGACCCGGTCGACCCGGTGCATTTGATTTTCCTTCTATGGGGCAGCACTCAGCATTACGCTGACTTCGCCACGCAGATTTGCCAGGTCACCGGTCGCACCCGCCTGACCATGCAGGACATGGAAGCCGCTGGGGATAACTTGATCCGGATCATCCTCAAAGGCTGCGGGCTCACGCCCACGCTATAAGCCTGTAAATCAAACGCAGTCTGGATGTATCGATGCCTTTTACCCTCACCGGCCCCACCGAATTTCGCGAAGATATTCGCAAAAGCCGCTTCATTACGCTTGCTGCGCCGATCGGTAGCGCCACCGACGCTCAGGCATTTATCGAGCAACACAGTGATCTCAACGCCACGCACAACTGTTGGGCCTGGAAGCTGGGCGCACAGTACCGCAGCACCGACGACGGCGAACCCGGCGGCACGGCCGGGCGGCCAATCCTGGCGGCCATCGATGCACAGGATTTTGATCGGGTTGTCGTTTTGGTGATTCGCTGGTACGGCGGCATTCAGCTGGGTACGGGCGGGCTGGCGAGGGCCTATGGTGGAGGCGCCAACAAATGCCTGCAGCAGGCCGCTCGTGTGGCACTGATCAATCGAGTGCCCCTGCATTTTGAATGCACCTTCAGTGAGCTGGCCTTGATCAAGCTGCGTCTCGCTGAACTCAACGGCGTGGTAGAAGAAGAGCGCTTCAATGCCAATGGGGTCGGCTTATCGATAGCGCTGGCCCCCGAGTCTATCGACACGCTTGGTCGTCAATTGTCGGATATCAGCCGCGGACGCATCGTATTGCAGCGGGCTCAATAGCGACCGGCGTTCTCTTGCAAGTCGCGACCGGGATGGGCCTCTGCATGCGCAGTACTGCCGAGCACGCTTGCCCACATCTACTGTGCATCTGCCTGTGGACAAGCTGAGTACACACCGCTGTAGCCCACGGTCTGCAAGGCTTTGCCTAGACTGCTCACTTTTTGACCAAACCAGACGCATACTCGATAAAAAAGCGTTAAAACAGCGGGTTAGCAAGTTTTCCCAAAGCATTGCGACGGTTTTTATCGGATTGAATCCCTTAAACTGCCCTTTTTCAAAATGCGCTGCAGAGCAACCTGTGGATAACCCGCTCGCAGCTCAGTAACCGAAAAAGCAAATTCCCGGGGGCCGGCGGTGTCCACCCTTTGCCTGAATTTTTTTGTATGTCTGCACAGGAGTCAGTTGCATGCCCACCTCAAAAACAGCGCTGGTCATCGGCGCGTCGCGCGGCCTTGGTCTCGGATTGGTGAAACGTCTGACGGAACTAGGCTGGGAAGTCACTGCCACGGTCCGGGATCCCCATAAGGTCGACGAGTTGAAGGCTCTGCCGAATGTTCACTTGCAGACACTGGACATGGACGAGCAATCCTCCCTTGAAGTGCTCACCCACAACCTCAAAGGTCAAACCTACGACCTGCTCTTCGTCAACGCCGGGGTAATGGGTCCGGTGCATCCGAATCCGACCGATGCCACCGCGGGTGAACTGGGCCAGCTGTTTCTGACGAACGCCGTGGCGCCGATCCGCCTGGCGAAACGATTCGTCGACCAGATCTGCCCTGACACGGGTGTAATTGCTTTCATGAGTTCGGTCCTTGGCAGCGTGACCATGCCGGATGCCCCGGAGATGGCGTTGTACAAAGCCAGCAAAGCAGCGTTGAACTCCATGACCAATACGTTCGTGACTCAACTGGGCGAAAACAAACCCACCGTGCTTTCGGTGCATCCCGGCTGGGTTCGCACAGCGATGGGCGGTGAAGGCGCCGACATCGACGTCGAAACCAGCGTACGCGGGATCGTTGAGCAACTGGAAAAGTTCGCGGGTAAAGGCGGACATCATTTCGTGAACTACAAGGGTGAGACGATTCCCTGGTGATGCGAAGCCAGTCGCGTCAGCTTGTCTGTCGCGACTTGTCGGCTTCGACGACCACCCATTAGAATTCCGCCCTCGTTGCAGCGCCCTTGACGCTGCAACGACCCTGGATCAGCAGACAGGGCAACACTGAGCTGGCGACCTGAACTCACTTTTCAGAGGAGCCGGCCAATGCCTGCGATCCGTACCTGGTTAAAAAATCCCCTTGCCGTCTTTACGGCCAACGATCTGGACGCGCGCGGCGGCTTGGTCATTGAAGGCGGCGTTATTGTCGAAGTACTGCCGCTGGGGCATCTGCCTTCGCAGCAGTGCGAGACCGTGTTCGATGCACGTGAGCATGTGCTGCTTCCCGGCTTGATCAATACCCACCACCATTTTTACCAAACCCTGACTCGTGCATGGGCGCCCGTAGTCAATCAGCCGTTGTTCCCATGGCTCAAGACCCTTTATCCGGTATGGGCACGGTTGACGCCGGAAAAGCTCGCACTGGCCAGCAAAGTTGCGCTGACAGAACTGCTGTTGTCCGGCTGCACCACTGCGGCTGATCATCATTATTTGTTCCCGCAGGGCCTGGAAGATGCCATCGACATCCAGGTGCAGAGCGTTCGCGAACTGGGCATGCGTGCCATGCTGACTCGGGGTTCGATGACGCTGGGCGAAGCCGACGGCGGGCTGCCACCCCAGCAGACCGTTCAGCAGGGGCAGGTAATTCTCGACGACAGCGTACGGTTGATTCAGGCCTATCACGAACGTGGCGACGGGGCGCAGATCCAGATCGCGCTGGCGCCCTGCTCGCCGTTTTCCGTAACCACCGAAATAATGGCCGAAAGCGCTGCCCTGGCCGAGCAGCATGACGTGCGTCTGCACACACATCTGGCCGAAACCCTCGACGAAGAAGACTTCTGCCTGCAACGTTTTGGCCTGCGGACGGTGGATTATCTGGACAGCGTCGGCTGGCTGGGACCTCGCACCTGGCTGGCTCATGGAATCCACTTCAATAGCGAGGAGATCGCTCGCCTCGGCCAGGCCGGGACCGGAATTTGTCACTGCCCGAGTTCGAACATGCGCCTGGCCTCTGGTATCTGCCCCACGCTGGACCTGCTTGCGGCGGGCGCGCCCATAGGGCTTGGCGTCGATGGCTCCGCGTCAAACGATGCCTCGAACATGATGCTCGAAGCGAAACAGGCGCTGTATCTGCAGCGGCTGCGCTACGGCGCGCAAAAGATCACGCCGGAACTGGCCCTGGGCTGGGCGACCAAGGGCTCGGCGCAGTTGCTGGGCCGCGCAGACATCGGTGAACTGGCCGTGGGTAAACAAGCAGACCTGGCGCTGTTCAGGCTGGATGAGTTGCGCTTCTCCGGCAGTCACGATCCGCTATCCGCGTTGCTGCTGTGCGGCGCTGATCGTGCGGACCGGGTGATGATTGGCGGGAAGTGGCGGGTAGTGGACGGGCAAGTCGAAGGATTGGACTTGAAAAGCTTGGTAGCGAACCACCGGCAGGCCGCCGCGGAGTTGATCAAGGGCTGACCGTACTCAATGTGTGGGAGCGTTCAGCCTCCCGCAGCATCAGATGAAAGGGTGAATCGCATCACCCCTTCTTTTGTTGCGAGCAAAACTGACGCCTACAGCCCCATCAACGACAGCATGATGAAAGTCGCAAACAGCACGAAATGCGTCATGCCTTCGATGGCATTGGTTTCGCCATCGTTTAGGTTGATGGCGCACACCAGCAAGGTGACGAAGATCATCACCGTTTGCACCGGTGTCATCGCCATCTGAAACGCCTGACCACTGTAGAGCGCCATCGCCTCCATGACTGGGACCGTCAAGATCACCGTCGACAGCGAGGCACCGAGGGCGATATTGACCACCGACTGCATGCGGTTGGCCAGTGCGGCGCGCAATGCGGTCAGGATTTCAGGCGCCGCGGAAATGGCCGCCACCAGGATCGCCGTCATCACCGGCGGCGCACCGCTGCCTTCAAGGCCCAGGTCCACGGCTTTCGACATCACCTCCGCCAACGCGCCGATGACCACCACACCAAACACCAGGGTAACGATCGAACGGGTGAGATTGACTTCCTCATGCGGCTGTTCCGCCTGGTCCTTGCGACGCTTTTTATCTGGATAGCTGTAACTGAAGAAATAACTGTGCGGGCCGACCTGCATACGCAGGAACAGGGCATACAGCAGGATCATCGCGCCGATGGTAAAGGCCGAGTACAGCTTCCACTTGCCCTCTGGAATGAACTCCGGCACCACCATCGATACCGCCATTGCGGTCAGAATCATCACGCTATAAGAGCGGGCCGAGTCGTCGTTGTAGGATTGCTCCCCGTGCTTGAGCCCGCCCATCAAAGCAGCGAGGCCCAGAATGCCGTTGATGTCGAGCATCACTGCCGAATAGATGGTGTCCCGTACCAGCGTGGGAGACGGTTCGTTGCTCATCATGATTGCCAGGATCACGACCTCAACCAGCACTGCCGAAAGCGTGAGGATCATCGTCCCGTAGGGATCACCAACCTTTTCTGCCAGCAACTCGGCATGGTGAGCCACTCGCAACGAGGCACAGATGATAAAACCCACCAAGGCGATGCCGGCAATCAACGCGACGGTATGCCCATGACCCAGCAACTGGTGTTCGAACGGGTAGGCAAAACAGGTCGCAATGACCGCCAATAGAAGAAACTTTTCCTGCTTGAGAATTGTGCCCATCGCTGCCTTTTAGCCCTTTGCGACCCTGGCCGCACATCCATGAAGTGAAGTTTGCTGAAGCGCTTGAGAGTGCGTATGTAAACAAAGGTTTCAAGACAGGGTAGCAGCGGGTAGCGACACATCGTCGCGCTGTGGCTTGAAAAAGCCTTGGATGAAAGCGCTTCCCAAGACCGTTGAGGCGCCCGCCACGCCTGCCAATGCGGGCCGGCGGGACAAAACCCCGCACAAAACCGGTTCCGCCGATGACTGAACCGTCCGGTCAGGTTTTATTCGGCGCGCGCGCCCGACTCTGTAGAATGCCCGCCATTGCACCTTACGAGATAAGCCCATGTACGATTGGTTGAACGCGCTGCCCAAGGCAGAACTGCACCTGCACCTGGAGGGCTCGCTTGAGCCGGAACTGCTGTTTGCTCTGGCTGAGCGCAACAAGATCGCCCTGCCCTGGGCGGATGTTGAAACGCTGCGCACGGCGTATGCGTTCAATAACCTGCAGGAGTTTCTGGACCTTTACTACCGTGGCGCAGACGTGCTGCGTACCGAGCAGGACTTCTACGACCTGACCTGGGCCTACCTTGAACGCTGCAAGGCGCAGAACGTCATTCATACCGAGCCGTTCTTCGACCCACAGACCCACACTGATCGCGGCATTCCATTTGAAGTGGTGCTCAACGGCATCTCCGCTGCATTGAAGGACGGCAAGGAAAAACTGGGCATCGGCAGTGGCCTGATCCTCAGCTTCCTGCGGCATTTGAGTGAAGACGAAGCCCAGAAAACCCTCGACATGGCGCTTCCGTATCGCGACACGTTTGTGGCAGTCGGCCTCGACAGTTCGGAAATGGGCCATCCGCCGAGCAAGTTCAAGCGTGTGTTCGATCGCGCTCGCGGCGAGGGCTTCCTGACGGTTGCCCACGCAGGGGAGGAAGGTCCACCGGAATACATCTGGGAAGCACTCGATCTGCTCAAGATCCAGCGAATCGATCACGGCGTGCGCGCTATCGAAGACGAGCGCCTGATGCAACGCATCATCGACGAACAAATCCCGCTGACGGTCTGCCCGCTTTCCAATACCAAGCTGTGCGTGTTCGATCACATGGGTCAGCACAACATTCTCGACATGCTCGAACGGGGTGTGAAGGTGACCGTCAATTCTGATGATCCGGCGTATTTCGGTGGCTATGTCACTGAAAACTTTCACGCGTTGCACACGCATCTGGGCATGACTCAGGACCAGGCCACGCGCCTGGCCCAGAACAGCCTTGACGCTCGCCTGGTCAAACCCTGATCACTGCCATCAAGGTTCAACACGGCGTGCAGGCCCTGTGCCGAATACGCCGCGCTGCGGGTCGGTGCATCAGGCTGCTGAGGCGATTTTGCTGATTTCCCGCTGGCCGTTGGAGGAGACCTGCAAGGTGCTGGCCTCCTCCGTCGCCCGCAACCATCCCAATTGCATAAACAACTGCAGAAGCCCCGCGCCCAGCGCGCCTCCCAAATGCGGCGTGTTTTCGTGGCAGTTGACGCAGGTGCAGAGCACTTCGCGTCGTCTGTGAGCCAACGCAGGAATAAAAATGCCACGCTCAGCAAAGCGCGATATGCCAATACTGGTGACCTCAAGACGACGCTCTGACTGCTCGATCCATCCCGCGCCCAACATTCGCAAATAAAGTTCAGCGCCCATCTCGCCACCCAGATGGTCCGCGCATACGCTGGCCCGACAAAGCGGCAGCGGCGGCAGTGGTTGCGCCATGCTGCGGCTGATCAAGTCGGCGCTTACCATCGAGGCGCTCACCAGCGCATGAACGGCCGCCCTGACTTCCGGCGCAGCGAGGCGAAAGAAGCGTTTACGTCCGCGGACTTCGTGGCGCAGCAGCCCGCCTGCGGCGAGGCGTGACAGATGCGCGCCGGCGGACGAGGTGGAAAGGCCTACAAGCGAAGCCACTTCATCAGCCGCTCGTGACGTGCCGTCCATGAGCGCCCAAACGATGGCACTGCGCTTGGGGTCGGCAAGCAACGCAGCAATCTGGCTGATGCAAGGTACGTAATCCATGTCTTCACTCCCTGTTGAACATTTGTCTTAGCGGACCGGCGCTTGTACCCGGGTCGAGGCCTGCAGCCCAGGCGGTATCACGGGTGTGATAAACGGGCGCCAACGCCTTGCCGTGGTTAACCATCATCGTCGGTTGAAGCAATAGCGCGTTTTGATTCAAGTCACGCCAGTTGACGGTAGCCAACCGGAACTTGCAAAGGTTGAAGATTGATGCGGCGCCCTGATACAGAGTCACGCGCCGGAATTAAATAGGATCCATGACGGCGCTTAGTATAAGTCTTCAAACTCATGAGAGACCCATCGGCTGAATGCCAAGGCTGTGACTTGTGGGCCATATCGGCAAATGTTGGGGGACGATCGGTTTTCGTTCAACAGCGCTGGAAGTGGCACAGCAGGTCCATACCCAATGGAAATGGGCCTTTGCCATGTCGGTGCAGGATTCAGGGTTTCACCTCACAGCAATTGCCTACACCGACAACTCCAAAAACCTTCAAGAAAATAATCTGCAATCGAGGGCCAAGATCGAGGTATTCACACCATCTCAGGTTGAGGTCCAACTACAGATTTAATGCGCTGTAAGAAGTTTCTAGTTATGAAGTAGTCATGAGGCCTATATAAAAAGGCTTTTTAAACAGGGTGAACATGTTTATACAGGCACGCCGTTGCAGAGGCGCGCCGAAATGCGCGGAAAGTCGGCAACGCGCCTGCGTTGCCGAATCACTTCAGATACGCACGTCCGAATGCGGTTTCATCGCGTCGCGCTTGTGCTGTGCCCGTCGTGTAATCACAGCCAGCGTCACGGCCAGTACGCCGCAAAGTGTAATGACGGTCGCCATCGGTACAGCCGTCCCGTCGTGCAACACACCCACCAATGCCGCCGCGCCCGCCGCGACGCTGAATTGCATGCACCCCAGCAACGCGGACGCACTGCCTGCGCGTTTGCCCTGCCCACTCATTGCGCACGCCGAGGCGTTTGGAATGATGCAACCGAGGCTGGCGATATAGACGAACAACGGCACCAGCAGCGGCCATAACTTTTCGGTGTGCAGCGAGGCGATGGTCAGCAGTACGACAGCGGCGGTCAGATAAATCCACACCGTGCGCGACAGCAGCCAGGCTGGGCCAAATCGGCCAACGAGCCGGGCATTGACCTGCGCGATGAGGATGAAGCCCGCGGCGTTGATGCCGAACAACCAACCGTAGTGTTCAGCAGGGACGCCGTAGAGCTTGATGAACACGAAGGGCGAGCCGGCGATATAGGAAAACATCCCGGCCATTGCGATCCCCCCCGTGAGCGCATGCCCCAGGAAGATGCGGTCGCCCAGCAGATTCCAGTAAGACCCAAGCGCGCCTGAAAGCGGGAGCCGCGGGTGCCCGGCCGGCATGCTCTCCGGCAGACCTTTGAATACCGCCGCCGCAGTGAGCGCGCTGAACACCGTCAGCGTCAGGAAGATGGCCTGCCAGCCTACGACATTGACCAGCAACCCGCCCAGCATCGGCGCCAGGATGGGCGCCAGTCCCATGACCAGCATCAACTGTGAGAACACTTTGGCAGAGTCCACCGGCGAGCACTTGTCACTCACGATTGCACGCGACAGCACCATGCCGGCACAACCACCCAACGCCTGTACGAAGCGAGCGGCAATCAACCATTCAAGCGACGGCGCCAAAGCACACGCCAACGACGCGAGGGTAAATAAGCCTACCCCGAACAACAGGGGAATTCGGCGACCGAACCGGTCCGCGATAGGCCCGTAGGCGAGCTGCCCGATGCTCAGGCCAAGGAAGTACGAAGCCAGGGTCAGCTGGACGTGCTTCTCGTCCGTGCCGAACGCCAGGGCGATGGCGGGGAACCCCGGCAGGTAAAAGTCGATGGCCAGAGGGCCGAAAGCGCTGAGTGCGCCGAGGATCAGGATTGTTCTGAGGTTCATCAATCTTCCTAAACAGTTTTGCGCAGCGCGACAGTTTAGCAACCCTGGAAGTTGAAGAACTGCCGCTGCGAGCGTTGCGAACCGTTTTTTTTACGCGCCATCCGTTCAGCGAACCATCGGAACTATTAACTGAAAAAGTCGGAACTTTAGCCGCACGACCGAGCATCGGTTAATGGATTTCCTACAGCGCTTTTACAAATAACTCACAGAAGCGCTTCTAGACTTTTATCAAGAAGTGAGGAAATCAAAATGAATGCGCGATGGGCTGTGCTGTGGTGCGTTGTAGCTGTTGCCGGATGTCAGTCTACCCATGACCAGTTGTTGGCCGAAGGCTATCCACCTGCCTTCGCCGACGGTTTTCAGGACGGCTGCGGCAGCGGCCGGCAGTCCATCGACATCATCAAAGGGCAGTACAAAAAGGACGTGCCCCGCTACCTGCGTGACACGCTCTACGCCCAAGGCTGGAGTGATGGATTTCGGCAATGCCAGGCACAACTCGCAAACCGCAATCTTCAGGATCAGGGCCGAGACAGCATCTGGAATGATCGCGACCGTGACTGGGACCATCAGCGGACACAGGATGCTGCCAAAGCTTACCGGTCGCATTGATATCCCAATGCTATAAAAGCCAGGGACGAAACTATAAAGGGACGGTCATGGCCCAACGTACCTAAGCCATGAACAGGAGCCCCGACATGAGCCGTGCCTTCGTCAACGAAGACAACGCCGCCGCGCAGGTCAATCAGCCGGTAGAACGGCAAATCAGTGCCCAAACCAATTACGTGACGCAACGCGGCCTGGCCCAATTACACGACCAGGTCGCGTCACTGCAGGCACAGTACAGCGAGCAAAACGCTCTCGGCGATGATGCCGACAAACAGCGCATGGCCGAGATCGAACGCGATTTGCGTTACTTCAACCAACGGCTGCAGAGCGCCCAGGTGGTTAGCGTCACGCCTGCAAATGACCGTGTTCAGATCGGCAGTTGGGTGACGTTCGCCGATGAGGACAACACCGAACAACGCATGCAACTGGTCGGCGAAGATCAGGCCGATGCTGGCAGCCAGCTGATCAACTGGGCATCGCCGCTGGGTAAGGCGCTGCTCGGTGCAAGCGTAGGCGACGAAGTGACGTGGAAGCGCCCGGTGGGGGACGTCGTGATTGAGGTGGTGCGAATCGAGGCCGACGACTGAGCGCCCCGTACGAACCTTTGCTAACCACCAAAAAAAACGGAGCCGCCAAGGCTCCGTTTTTTATGAAGCCGAAAGATCAGGCCAGCTTTTTGTGACGCACGCGGTGCGGCTGAGCGGCAGCCTCGCCAAGGCGTTTCTTGCGATCGGCCTCATACTCGGTGTAGTTGCCTTCGAAGAACACCGCTTGCGAATCGTCTTCGTACGCCAGGATGTGCGTCGCGACGCGGTCAAGGAACCACCGATCGTGAGAGATCACAATGGCAGCGCCCGGGAAGTCCAGCAGCGCTTCTTCAAGCGAACGCAGCGTTTCAACGTCGAGGTCGTTGGACGGTTCGTCGAGCAGAAGGACGTTGCCGCCCTCTTTCAACGTCAGGGCCAGGTGCAGACGACCGCGCTCACCGCCGGACAGGTCCTTGACGAACTTCTGCTGATCGCCGCCTTTGAAGTTGAAACGGCCGACGTAGGTGCGTGACGGAATCTCGTAATTGCCGATCCGGATCTGGTCAGAGCCGTCGGAAATCTGCGCGAACACGGTTTTGCTGCCGTCCAGGTCATCGCGACTCTGATCAACGCAGGCCAATTGCACGGTTTCACCGATCTCGATAGAGCCGGAGTCAGGTTGCTCCTTGCCCATCAGCATGCGGAACAGGGTCGACTTACCGGCACCGTTACCGCCGATCACGCCGACGATGGCGCCCTTGGGCATGGCGAACGACAGGTTATCGATCAGCACACGGTCGCCGTAGCCTTTGGTGACGTTCTTGAACTCGATGACCTTGTCGCCAAGACGCGGACCGGCCGGGATGTAAATCTCGTTGGTTTCGCTGCGCTTCTGGAATTCCTGCGACTGGAGCTCTTCGAAACGCTGCAGGCGGGCCTTGGATTTCGACTGACGTGCCTTGGCGCCCTTGCGTACCCACTCCAGCTCTTCTTTCATGGCCTTTTCATGGGCCGACTGCTGCTTGGATTCGGCCGCCAGACGGTCGGACTTGGCTTCCAGCCAGCCGGAATAATTGCCCTCGTAAGGAATACCGGCGCCGCGGTCGAGCTCCAGAATCCAGCCGGCGACGTTGTCGAGGAAGTACCGGTCGTGGGTGATGGCTACCACGGTACCCGGGAAGTCGTGCAGGAAGTGCTCGAGCCACGCCACGGAATCGGCGTCCAGGTGGTTGGTAGGTTCGTCGAGCAGCAACATGTCGGGGGCAGACAACAACAGGCGGCAGAGGGCCACTCGGCGCTTTTCACCACCGGACAGGTGCTCGACCTTGGCATCCCATGCCGGCAGACGCAACGCATCGGCGGCGACTTCCAGCTGACGCTCAAGGTTGTGACCATCGCTGG
This sequence comes from Pseudomonas lutea, assembly GCF_000759445.1. Classification (NCBI taxonomy): domain Bacteria; kingdom Pseudomonadati; phylum Pseudomonadota; class Gammaproteobacteria; order Pseudomonadales; family Pseudomonadaceae; genus Pseudomonas; species Pseudomonas lutea. The sequence goes on along the minus strand of NZ_JRMB01000003.1, from coordinate 417,621 downwards.
CCTGCAGAATCGATTCGAGCTTGGCCTGCTCGGCTGCCAACTTGTCGAAGTCGGCGTCAGGCTCGGCGTAGGCTGCATAGACTTCGTCCAGGCGTGCCTGAGCGTCCTTGATCACGCTGACCGCTTCTTCGACTACTTCACGTACCGTTTTCGAAGGGTCCAGCTGCGGCTCCTGCGGCAGATAGCCGATATTCAGCTCAGGCATCGGGCGCGCTTCGCCGTCGAACTCGGTGTCAACACCGGCCATGATTTTCAGCAGCGTGGATTTACCCGAACCGTTGAGGCCGAGGACGCCGATCTTGGCGCCGGGGAAAAACGAGAGGGAGATGTTTTTCAGGATTTCCCGCTTCGGCGGAACAACTTTGCTCAGCCGATGCATGGTAAAGACGTATTGAGCCATGGATTGAAAACCTGGAGTAAGACTGTGAATAAAGGTGCGAGCCCAGTGCTGTCGCATAACGCTTTTATCTTCGCGCTGCAGCTTGCCTCAGTGCGATGCCGGACCCTTGAATGGATAAGGGCCGGGTCGGCGCCGTAACGAAGAACTTCCGAGGACTGGTGATAAAACTGGAGCAATGTTTGCAAGCACATAGAGCACTTGCAAGTACCCAGGCGAAAAGCTCGGAAAGCTGACGCGTCGCGTGTGGCGCAAAGCTACCCGAATGCAGGCAGCAGGGCAAACCGTTCAGCCCGATAGCGCTGGCACTTCGCCATGAATCGGTGGCATGCTAGCCGCCTTTTGCGCACCGGGCTTATAGTGCGTCTCACGTATGTTGATTCAGTCCAGCAGTCAGGATCACAGCTTGTTCACACAGCCCCCTATTTCACCCCCGCGCCCACCCGATAGCGCGACGACCGTGTCTATAAAAGGCTCGCTCAGGGGTGCGCTTGCGGTGTTGGTACTTCTGATGTTGATGCTGCTTTTATGGCAGATGATTGATCAGTACCAGCAGTCCCGTGAGCGTCAGCATCAGCGCTCGATTGACTACAGCACGCAGATCGCCGATCGGGTGAGCCTGAACATGGCTCTGAATGCGCAGGTCGCGCTGAATCTGCTGGACGATGCGCGCGATACAGCGCCTGCTGCCGAGGAGGCCGTGGCACTGTTGGCCAATCTGCGCCAGGCGATGCCTTCGTTGAAGAGTATTGTCTGGCTCGACATCGACGGGAATATCAGCGCCGACAGCGAAAGCGAGCCGCGAGATGTCGGCTTTTTGACTCAAATGCATTCGGTCATTCAGGGTCATCCGTACTTCTATGCCAATGAACCGGGCGCCTCGACGTTTTATTTGTTCGTTCGCCAACCCGGCGCCGGTAATGAGCGTTACTGGGCATTGCGGCTCAAGCCCGAAATTCTCAAAGCCCTGACACGCCTTAGCGAGCAAGAATTCCATCCCGCATGGCAATTGGAAAACGGCGGCGATCACTCCGCCATTTACAAAAAGCTGCCCGAATCCGATCAATCAAAAGACGCTCCGTTGGAGACGGTCCTGCTGCAGCCCCTGACCAACAGCGATTGGCAACTGCGCGGGCTTTATGACCCGCAGAAAGCCCGCCAGACGCTGCTCTTTCCCTTGATAGGAAAATGCCTGCTTGCCCTGCTCTGCTCCATCGTCCCGCTGTTTGCGTTGCGCAGCCTGCGCCGCCGTCAGTTGCAGTTGCACGACAGTCGTCGCCGTTATCAGGACATTTTCGAAGGCACCGGCGTTGCGCTTTGCGTGCTCGACTTGTCAGGATTGCCGGCATACCTCAAGCACCTGCAGGTGCACAGCAGTGAGGAACTCAACGCACGCCTGACCCGCCAGCCCGAGCAGATCACTGACCTGATCCATCAATTGCGCATCACCGAAGTCAATCAGGTTGCGGCGCAGCTGCTGCGCGCCGAGTCTGCACACCAGGTATGGCAGCAGCTCATAGAAGGTTGCCCCCGTAACAGCCAGGGCATAGGCCTGCAGATTTTGCACGCTGTCCTCGACGGCCAGCGTCAGTTGGAACTCGAGATTCTGATACCGGGTGCTGAAGCGAGCGACCAGCACCTGTGGCTGGTCATGCGCCTGCCCGAGCAACCCGAAGATTTCAAAGCCGTCATCCTCAGCATCAGCGACTTCACTAACCGCAAGCAGGCCGAGCTCTCATTGCAAGAACGTGAACGGTTCTGGTCGGACGTCGTTCGCACCGTACCCGACCATCTTTACGTGAAGGACGCGTTCAATCAGCGAATGATTTACAGCAATCATCACCTCGGCCGTACGCTGGGCTACAGCGATGCCGAGCTGGCCGAGATGGGCGAGTACTTCTGGGAGACGCTCCTGCACCCGGACGATATCGGGGTATACGAACAACTGCGCCAGGCGCACAGCGGGCATGGCGTCAGCGAGATGACCCAATGCCACTTGCGGTTCCGCGATCGACAGGATAACTGGCGGCAGCTGGACATCCGCGAGCAGGCGCTCGTCACCGAACACGACGGGCAGGTTCGGCGCATCGTCGGCGTTGCCAAGGACATCACTTACCAGGTAGAGGCCAGCCAGTCCCTGCGCGAAAGCGAGCAGCGCTACCGGATGCTGGCCGAAAGCATCAGCGACGTGATTTTCTCCACCGATCGCCATTTGCAGGCCAATTATTTCAGTCCGTCGGTCAACACAGTGCTGGGCTACAGCGGCGAATGGATCATGCAGCACGGCTGGAAGGGGATCATTGCCAATCCCCAGCAACTCAGCAGCTTCATGGCATTGCTGCGTCGCATCGGCAAGGCGCTCGACAACCCTGAGGCGCTGGCCGACCTGCGCCGTGAGATCACCACTCAGTTGTTTATGTTCGACTGCCTGCGTGCTGATGGCCGCAAGATTCCCGTGGAATTGCGGCTGGTGCTGGTGTGGCACGAGTCGGGAACCTTTGAGGGTGTACTTGGCGTCGGTCGGGATGTCAGTCAACAACGCCGTGCTGAAAAAGACCTGCGCATGGCGGCCACGGTATTCGAACATTCAACGTCGGCCATTCTGATCACGGACCCTGCGGGCTACATCGTGCAGGCCAACGATGCATTCACCCGGGTCAGCGGCTATGCCGTGGCGCAGGTGGTGGATCAGTTGCCGATGATGCTGACCGTAGAGAACCAACAGGGCGCTCATCTGGGTTACATCCTCAAGCAACTGAGCCAGCGCGGCAGCTGGGAGGGTGAATTGTGGCTCAAGCGTCGCGCTGGAGAACACTTCCCGGCGTGGGTCGGGATTACCGCCGTGCTTGATGACGAGGGCGATCTGGCCAGCTACGTGTGTTTTTTCAGCGACATCAGTGAGCGCAAGGCCAGCGAGCAGCGCATTCACCGGCTGGCTTATTACGACGCATTGACCCACCTGCCTAATCGGACGCTGTTCCAGGACCGCCTGCACACCGCGTTGCAACACGCCGAGCGCCAACAGGCGTGGGTGCCGCTGATGTTCCTGGACCTGGACCGTTTCAAACCGATCAATGACTCCCTGGGGCACGCCGCAGGCGACCGCATGCTCAAGGAGATGGCGACGCGTCTGCTCGCCTGCGTCACCGACGATGACACCGTCGCGCGCATGGGTGGCGACGAGTTCACGCTGTTGCTGCAACCCCGCGCCACGCAACAGGCGGCGTTGAACCGTGCCATTCATGTGGCCGAGCAGATTCTCGCTAGTTTGGTGACACCCTTCGTGCTGGAGGGCCGGGAGTTTTTTGTCACTGCCAGTATCGGCATTGCGTTGAGCCCGCAGGACGGCAATGAGCTCAGTCAACTGATGAAGAACGCCGACACGGCGATGTACCACGCCAAAGAGCGCGGCAAGAACAATTTCCAGTTCTACCAGACCGACATGAACGCCAGCGCCCTTGAGCGTCTGGAGCTTGAGAGCGACTTGCGTCACGCCCTGGAGCAGGGCGAGTTCACGCTGTATTACCAGCCGCAATTCAGTGGCGACGGCAAGCGTCTGACGGGCGCCGAAGCGTTGCTGCGTTGGCGTCACCCTCGACGTGGCCTGGTGCCGCCGGGGGATTTCATCCCGGTGCTCGAAGAGCTGGGTCTGGTGGTGGAAGTCGGTGAGTGGGTCCTCAAGGAAGCCTGCCGCCAGCTGCGTGAGTGGCATCTGGCCCGGGTTCGGGTGCCTAAGGTGTCGGTCAACATCTCCGCGCGGCAGTTCTCCGACGGTCAACTGGGCACCCGTATTGCCAGCATTCTTGAGGAGATAGGCCTGCCACCCGCTTGCCTTGAGCTGGAGCTGACCGAGAGCATTCTGATGCGCGAAGTGAGCGAGGCGATGCACATTCTGGCCGGCCTTAAGCGGCTGGGGTTGAGCATTGCGGTCGACGACTTCGGCACGGGCTACTCGTCCCTGAACTACCTCAAGCAGTTCCCCATCGACGTGCTGAAGATCGACCGCACATTCGTCGACGGCCTGCCATCCGGCGAGCAGGATGCCCAGATCGCCAGAGCGATCATCGCCATGGCCCATAGCCTCAACCTGGCGGTCATTGCCGAAGGCGTCGAAACTCAGGAGCAACTGGAGTTCCTGCGCGAACACGGCTGTGACGAAGTTCAAGGCTATTTGTTTGGCCGCCCGATGCCGGCGACTCGGTTCGAGGCGCAGTTCAGCAACGACGCACTGTTTATGCTGGATTAATAGCAAGCGAGCTTTAAGCGGCAAGCTGCGAGCTGCAAGCTGAAGCGATCGCCTTGAACTTGCGGCTTGTAGCTCGCGGCTTAATGCCTGCCGCTCATCACGCACATGACCTGCTTTCATATGCCAGATAAAACCCGATGGGTTAGAATGCCCCCCTTTTCTACTGCCCGATCCCCGAGGACCGCCATGTTCAGCCGTAATTTGACCATCGCCAAGTACGACTCCGACCTGTACGCCGCTATGGAGCAGGAAGCCAAGCGTCAGGAAGATCACATCGAACTGATCGCCTCGGAGAACTACACCAGCCCGGCTGTCATGGAAGCCCAAGGCTCGGTTCTCACCAACAAGTACGCCGAAGGCTACCCGGGCAAGCGTTACTACGGCGGCTGCGAATACGTCGATATCGTCGAGCAGCTGGCTATCGACCGCGCCAAGCAACTGTTCGGCGCCGATTACGCCAACGTCCAGCCACACGCCGGTTCGCAAGCCAACAGCGCGGTGTATCTGGCGCTGCTCAATGCCGGCGATACCATTCTGGGCATGAGTCTGGCCCACGGCGGTCACTTGACCCACGGCGCCAGCGTCTCTTCCTCGGGCAAACTGTACAACGCTGTTCAGTACGGCATCGACGGTAATGGCTTGATCGACTACGACGAAGTCGAGCGCCTCGCGGTTGAGCACAAGCCCAAGATGATCGTTGCCGGTTTCTCTGCCTACTCGCAGATCCTCGATTTCCCGCGCTTCCGCGCCATCGCTGACAAAGTCGGCGCCTACCTGTTCGTCGACATGGCCCACGTTGCCGGTCTGGTGGCTGCGGGTGTTTACCCGAACCCGGTTCCATTCGCCGATGTCGTGACGACCACCACCCACAAAACACTGCGCGGCCCACGCGGCGGCCTGATCCTGGCGCGCGCAAACGCCGAAATCGAGAAGAAGCTGAACTCCGCCGTCTTCCCGGGCGGTCAGGGCGGTCCTCTGGAACATGTCATCGCAGCCAAGGCGATCTGCTTCAAGGAAGCGCTGCAACCCGAGTTCAAGACCTATCAGGAGCAAGTGGTGAAAAACGCCAAGGCCATGGCCGGCGTATTCATCGAGCGCGGTTTCGACGTGGTGTCGGGCGGCACCGAAAACCATCTGTTCCTGCTGTCGCTGATCAAGCAGGACATTTCCGGCAAAGACGCTGACGCCGCATTGGGTAAAGCGTTCATCACCGTGAACAAGAACTCGGTGCCCAATGATCCACGCTCCCCGTTCGTCACCTCCGGCCTGCGCTTCGGTACTCCGGCCGTTACCACTCGCGGCTTCAAGGAAGCTGAGTGCAAGGAACTCGCAGGCTGGATCTGCGACATCCTCGACGACCTGAACAACGAGGCCGTCATTAACGGCGTGCGTGAAAAGGTGCAGGCCATCTGCGCCAAGCTGCCGGTTTACGGCGCTTGATAGCGGTTGCTTGATATGAAAAAGCCCGGCTTCTTAGCCGGGCTTTTTTATACTTTTATGGTTAAAGGAGCACGCTTGCCCGCGAATTCGGAGTGTCAGTCACTCTAGACGACCCTGACCCACCACATTCGCCAGCAAGCCGGCTCCTACAGTCAGGCGGTGCGTCAACTCAAGATGAAAGTCATCAGCACGCGCTGCTTTAATCTGCCGCCACCTGCGCAAACCCCGCCCGGATCTTCTCCTCCGGCAGTTCATCGGCGATGAACACGATAACGCTCTCACGCTTTTCGCCTTCCGCCCATTCAACGTCGAAATCAAATCCGTAAAGCTTCAAAACCCCTTGAAACACTAGCTTGCGATCTTCGCCGGCGATGTTCAGTACGCCTTTGTAGCGCAGCAGTTGTTTGCCGTGTTCTTCGAGCAGCTCGTTCATGAAGGTGCTGAGCTTGTCGATATCAAGCGGCTGGTCACTGCGCAGCACCAGGCTACTGATGCGGTCGATAGAGCGGCCCGCTGGAGCGGCCGGGCGCAAGGTCATGCCGCCGACGTCTGCGTTGAGGTTGAAGCCGCGTACATCGAGGAGTTCGGCCAGGTCGATCTTGCCGTGCTCCACCACGCGGATCGGCGCGCGACGGTTGATCCGAGTCAGTCGCTCGCTCAGTGCTTTGAACGTCGCCGCATCCACCAGATCGGTCTTGCTCACCAGCAGGCGATCAGCGAAGCCAATCTGCGCCTGGGCGATGGTCTGTTCCAGATGCGTGTCGGCGTTGGCGGCGTCGACCAAGGTGATAATGCCGTCGAGGATATAGCGTTCGCGCAGCTCTTCGTCGATGAAGAATGTCTGCGCAACCGGTGCGGGGTCTGCCAGGCCGGTGCACTCGATCACCAGCCGGTCGAATGCGATTTCACCGGTGTCCAGGCGCTCCAGCAGCAGGTAAAGAGCCTTGGTGAGGTCAGTGTGAATGGTGCAGCAGACGCAGCCGTTGGACAGGGTCATGACCTGCACGGGTTCGTCACCCAGCAATTGGGTATCTATGCCGGCATCACTGAATTCGTTCTCGATGACGGCGATTTTCAGGCCGTGCTCTTCTTTGAGCAGATGACGCAGCAAGGTGGTTTTGCCCGCACCAAGAAAGCCGCTGAGGATTGTGACGGGGATAGCGTGTAAAGCGGTCATGCGTTCTCCTGGGGTGCCACTGCTCAAGCTGTAAGAGCGCGCTTGCCCGCGAATGCGATCCGTCTGCACCCTCTTCGGAAACAGGTGAACCACATTCGCGGGCAAGCGCGCTCCTACAAGATGGAACGTTTGCCAGCCAAAATTGTCAGACGCAAACGCGCCACGACTGGCGTGGCGCATTATTAAAGCAGGCGTTGCAGGGGTCACCTGTTTAGCAACACTTGGGGCCACCCTTCCCGCCGTAACGCGCGTCCTGACGCTCCCGGAAGAACATCTCGTAGCTCATCACCGGCTTGTCCGGGTGGGTCTTCTGCATATGTTCAACGTAGTTGTCGTAGTCGGGCATGCCCACCATCAGCCGTGCGGCCTGGCCGAGGTATTTGCCGAGCTTGCTGAGGTCATTGAACATACGCAGCGCTCCAGTCGATCAATGGGTTTCGGGGAATGCCTGGAAAGGCGATTCCTTGTCCGTACGTTCTTTCTTCACCCACGCCACACGACCGACCTTCACCGCGTAGAACAGAATGCTCAGCACCACAAACAGGAACAGCGTGGTCAGGACGGCGTTGGTGTAAGCGTTGAAGATCACGTGCTGCATCTGATCCATGGTCTTGGCCGGCGCCAGGACCTGACCGGCGTCGGCCGCGGCACTGTACTTCTTCGCCAGCGCCAGAAAGCCGACCGCAGGGCTTGGGTCGAACAGCTTGATGAAGCCCGCCGTTACAGTGCAGATCAACAGCCAGGACGCCGGCAGAATGGTCACCCACACATACTGCTGACGCTTCATTTTGATCAGCACAACGGTCGCCAGCATCAGCGCGATCCCCGCCAGCATCTGGTTGGAGATACCGAACAGCGGCCAGAGCGTGTTGATACCACCCAGTGGGTCGATTACGCCCTGATACAACAGATAGCCCCAGAGCGCGACGCAACCACCAGTACCGATAGCGTTGGCGGTCCAGGATTCAGTGCGTTTGAGCGCAGGCACGAAACTGCCCAGCAGGTCCTGCAGCATAAAGCGGCCCGCGCGCGTACCGGCGTCGACTGCGGTCAGGATGAACAGTGCCTCAAACAGAATTGCGAAGTGGTACCAGAACGCCATGGTGTTCTGACCCGGGAATGCCTGATGCAGGATTTGCGCAATGCCCACTGCCAGGGTCGGTGCGCCGCCAGCACGGGCCAGCACGGTGTTTTCGCCGATGTCCTTCGCCACGGCAGTCAACTGATCCGGTGTAATCAGGAAGCCCCAGCTGCTGACCATTTGTGCCACCGAGTTAACGTCGGTGCCGACGATGGCCGCCGGGCTGTTCATCGCAAAGTACACGCCCGGTTCGATGACCGAGGCCGCGACCATGGCCATGATCGCCACAAAGGACTCCATCAGCATGCCGCCGTAGCCGATGTAGCGGGCGTTGACTTCGTTGTCCAGCAGCTTCGGCGTGGTGCCCGAGGAGATCAGGGCGTGGAAACCGGATACAGCGCCGCACGCGATGGTGATGAACAGGAACGGGAACAGCGTGCCTTTCCAGACCGGACCTGTGCCGTCAGTGAACTGGGTCAGCGCAGGCATTTTCAGCTCGGGCGCCAGAATCAGGATGCCGATGGCCAGCGCAACGATGGTGCCGATTTTGAGGAAGGTGGACAGGTAGTCCCGAGGCGCCAGCACCAGCCAGACCGGCAGCATGGCTGCCACGAATCCATAGCCAACCAGCATCCATGTGATTTGCACGCCGGTGAACGTGAACATCGGCGCCCATTCAGGACTCGCCGCCACAAGACCGCCGACCCAGATCGACAGCAGCAATAGCACCACGCCCACAACCGAGATTTCGCCGATGCGGCCCGGGCGGATGTAACGCATGTAGATGCCCATGAACATCGCGATCGGGATTGTCGCCATGACTGTGAACATGCCCCATGGGCTCTCGGCCAGTGCCTTGACGACGATCAGCGCCAGCACCGCGAGGATGATGATCATGATCAGGAAGCAGCCGAACAAGGCGATGGTGCCGGGAATGCGGCCCATTTCTTCGCGAACCATGTCGCCCAGCGAGCGGCCGTTGCGGCGGGTCGACAGGAACAGAATCATGAAGTCCTGAACCGCACCCGCCAGCACCACACCGGCGATTAGCCAGAGGGTACCGGGCAAGTAGCCCATCTGCGCAGCCAGGACCGGGCCCACCAGCGGCCCCGCGCCAGCAATGGCGGCAAAGTGGTGGCCGAACAGAATGTGTTTATTGGTGGGAACGTAGTCGAGCCCGTCGTTTTTGAGTACCGCAGGCGTTGCCCGGGTCGGGTCGAGTTGCATGACCTTGGTTGCAATGAACAGGCTGTAATAGCGATAAGCGACCAGATAAATGGCCACCGCGGCAACCACAATCCAGAGTGCATTGATCGCCTCCCCGCGACGCAATGCAACCACTCCCAGGGCCCAGGCCCCAAGGATTGCAACAAATAGCCAGGGCACGTGGCGCATCAGACCATTATTGTTTTTCATTTTTTTGTTTCCAACTGAGTGGACTTATTGTTGTTCAGCAAGCGGAGTTTAGCGCCGCCGGAGCGAAAGGCTACCCCCACGATGGTCTAGCGCGATATTTGTCCTATAGTCAACGCAGCGGGCGCTCGAGGCGCTAAGGAGTAGCTGTGTAATGACCGATACCCATGAAGAACGTCGTCGTTTTAAACGCATCGCATTCGATGCCAAAACCGAGCTCAGCCAGGGTGATCGAACCTGGACGGTTCACTTGATCGACTTGTCGTTGAAAGGGCTGCTGATTGAAAAGCCATCGCTTTGGGAGGGTGATCCCGGCGAACGCTTCCAGGCTGACATTCACTTGAACGTGGACATCGATGTGCGGATGCAGGTGCGCCTGACCCATGATGATCACAATCATCTAGGGTTCGTCTGCGAAAACATCGAGCTCGACTCCGTCACGCATTTGCGGCGGCTGGTCGAGCTCAATATTGCTGATCACGATGAGCTGGAGCGTGAACTCGGGGCGCTTATCGACGTGTAGCGTCGTCAGTTATTCGAACAATGCGTCGAGCGCCTGATCCAGTCGGGTCACGCCGATCACGGTCAGGCCAGGAGGCGACTCTTTCGGCGCATTGCCCTTGGGCACGATGGCGCGCTTGAACCCGTGCTTGGCGGCTTCCTTGAGCCGTTCCTGGCCACTGGGCACCGGCCGCACTTCACCCGAGAGGCCAACCTCGCCGAATACCAGCAAGTCACCCGGCAACGCGCGGTTGCGCAAGCTGGACATGACTGCGGCCATCAACGCCAGGTCGGAGGCCGTTTCCAGCACCTTGACCCCGCCGACCACGTTCAGGAACACATCCTGGTCGTGGGTCGGGATCCCGCCATGTCGGTGCAGGACGGCGAGCAACATCGCGAGCCGGTTTTGGTCCAGCCCTAAGGTGACGCGACGCGGGTTGGACAAGTGGCTGTCGTCGACCAGCGCCTGCACTTCCACCAGCATCGGTCGTGTGCCTTCCCAAGTGGCCATGACCACGCTGCCGGCGACTTCTTCCTGGGCGCGGGTGAGAAAGATTGCAGAGGGGTTCGAGACTTCTTTCAGGCCCTTGTCGGTCATGCCGAAGACGCCCAGTTCGTTGACGGCGCCGAAGCGGTTTTTGACGGCGCGCAACAAGCGCAGTCGGCCATCGGACTCGCCTTCGAAATACAACACGGTATCAACCATGTGCTCCAGAACGCGCGGTCCAGCCAGGGCGCCCTCCTTGGTCACGTGTCCGACCAGGAAGATCGCCGTGCCACTCTGTTTGGCGTAACGCACCAGCAACGCCGCGCTTTCACGAACCTGCGAGACGCCACCGGGCGCCGATTGCAGCTGTTCGGTGAAGATGGTCTGGATCGAATCGATGACCATGACTTTGGGCTGCTCGATACGGGCAGTGGCGATGATGGTCTCGATGCAGGTCTCGGTCATGACCCGCAGCTTGTCCTGGGGCAGGCCCAGACGCCGCGCGCGCATCGCCACTTGCTGCTGCGATTCTTCGCCGGTGACGTACAACGCCGGCATGCGCTCGGCGATGGCGCAGAGTGTTTGCAAGAGAATGGTCGACTTGCCAATGCCAGGGTCACCGCCGATCAGCACCACCGAACCGTCCACCAGGCCGCCGCCGAGCACGCGGTCCAGCTCAGCCGAGTTGGTGGTGAAACGAGGTATTTCCTCAACGCTGACTTCAGCCAGGGTTTTGATCTGCGCCTGTTGGCCGGTCCAGCCCGAGCGTCCGCTGGGCGCCGCTGCCGTGCTGTTATCGATGACCGTTTCAACGAGGGTGTTCCAGGCACCGCATTCGCTGCACTGGCCCGCCCACTTGGGAAACGTCGAGCCGCACTCGGTGCAGCCGTACATGCGTTTGGCCTTGGCCATGACACCCCCGATGTAAAAAGGAGGCAATCATAACCGATGCACCCACTCACTGCGCACGACGCGGGCCGGGTCCTGTCGGCCTGCACGCTTTTGGAGGATTGAATAAAACTAACCGGTCAGAACCCGGTCGATTGCATGGATTAAGCGAGATGCAGCTAGCTGACTTACACTGCATTTACCACTCTCATCTGTAACAAAGGAATACATCCATGAGCGTACTAAGCGAGTTCAAAGCCTTTGCCGTAAAAGGGAACGTCGTCGACATGGCCGTCGGCATCATCATCGGCGCGGCTTTCGGCAAGATCGTTTCGTCGTTCGTCGGCGATGTAATCATGCCGCCCCTCGGGTTGCTGATCGGCGGCGTGGACTTTAGTGATCTGGCAGTGGTGCTGAGGCCGGCAGAAGGCGCGGCGCCTGCTGTGGTACTGGCCTACGGCAAGTTCATCCAGACCGTGATCGATTTCATCATCGTGGCATTTGCGATCTTCATGGGCGTGAAGGCCATCAATCGCCTGAAGCGCGAAGAGGCCAAGGCACCCACCCTGCCGCCAACGCCGACTAAAGAAGAGGTGCTGTTGGGCGAAATTCGTGACCTGCTCAAAGAGCAAAACAGCATGCCGGCTGCGCCGATGCCTGTGAGCCCTGATCGGTTCGTCTGAAGCCTGCACACCAGTGGCAGAAGTGAGCTTGCTCGCGAAAACGGCCCTGAAACCGCTGAAGACGAGCGGATACAGTCAGTTTTCTTGCCGAGCGAGCTCGCATCCACTGGGGGGTTGCACAACCGCGCTGCAGAGCCGTCTACCAGTAATTTTCCACCGCAATCTGACCCGGCTTGCGCGTCAACGCCAGGCGCATGTCACGGGTTTTGAGCACCGCGCGAGTGTCCTCGATCATCTGCGGGTTACCACAGATCATGACCCTTGAGTACTCGGGGGACAGGGTGACGCCTGCCGCCCTTTCCAGTTCGCCATTGTCGATCAGTGTGGTGATTCGCCCGCCGAGGGCACCCGGATGAGCCTCCCGCGTTACCGTCGGGATGAACCGGAACTTGTGCGCGTACTCGGCCAGGTATTCGCGCTGCGTCAGTTCGGCAATCAATCGCTGATACGCCAGTTCCTGCGACTCTCGAACGCTGTAGACCAGAATGATCCGCTCGAATTTTTCCCAGACCTCGAAGTCCTGCAGGATCGACAGAAATGGCGCCACCCCTGTACCGGTCGACAACATCCATAGATCCCGCCCGTCGGTGAAGCGATCCAGGGTCAGATAACCGGTTGCCTGCTTTTCCACCATCAGCGTGTCACCTTGACGAAGGCGGCTTAGCTCGCTGGTGAATTCGCCGCCAGGGACCACAATGGAGAAGAATTCGAGGAACTCATCGAATGGCGAGGAGACCACCGAATACGCACGCCAGACCGTGGTGCCGTCAGGCTTGGTCACGCCCAGTCGCACGAATTGACCCGCGGTGAAGCGGAAGCCGGCATCGCGCGTCGTGCGGAAGGTAAACAGACTGGGCGTCAGCGGCGTCACGTCCAGCAGCGTTTGCCGGGTAAATTTCTCTGCACTGGCACTCATGGGGCGCTCCTGGCTCCTGTCTCGCAATAAGGGTGCTCAGTGTCCCGCAAACACGACGAGATAAACACCGCAGGTTTGTAGTGATATCCGAAGCCAGAGGCCGGTTTTTTAGAGCATTTCGCTATCGGGATTATCGCGAAGCGCCCGATGCGCGCGCGACAGATCAGCGCAACGCGTTGTTTTTGGAGGTATTTGGGGAAGAGCTCGCCCAGTAGCGAGGTCTTGCCAATCGTCGGCGGTCAATAATGTTGCCCGCGCTTTCCCTAGACTGGGATCAGGACATTCACATTTACCATGGAGGTAAACGATGGAAGCTCTCGATCCTGAAAATGACGGCATGCTTACGTCGCGGCCCATCATCTATAAGGGGCTTTCTGAACGACAGGTGGAGGTTTTGAAATGGTCTGCCGAGGGGAAAACAGCCGCTGAGGTGGGCATCATCCTTGGGCTAAAGCAACGCACCGTCAACTTCCATGTCGGCGTCGCCATTCGCAAGATTGGCGTCAGCAACAAGATTCAGGCCGTGGTCAAGGCAGCGTTGAGCGGGGCGTTCTAGCACCACGTCGGAGCAGGGCGAAAAGGTCGGTGCGCAGGGTTGAAAAACACGTAAAATCGCCGGCTTTGCGCGCCCGACGCCATCGGGACGTGCGTAACGCCTGTCGATACGCCGATTGCGCCTTAACGACTGGAATCGCTTCGCCCATGCCATTGCTTACCACGCCTTTCGCCGAGCTCGACCTTATCCGCCAGCCGGAGCAGTCGGACGAGCCCCTGCAGGCTTTTGACGCTGCTGACGAATACCTCCTCAACCACGTGGCTGAACAGGGCGTAACGCTGCAGACACGGGTGCTGGTGCTCAATGACAGCTTTGGTGCGCTGGCAGCCAGCCTTGCGCCTCACGCTGCAGTGGTCAGCAGCACGGATTCGTACCTGGCCGTCCAGGCGCTGGAAAAGAATCTGGTGCGCAACGGCCAGGCTTACGATGCGGTACCAGTCATTGCCGCCAGTGCGCCTCTGGAAGGGCCGTTCGACTGGGTACTGATTCGTGTGCCGAAAACTCTGGCCTTGCTTGAAGAGCAGCTCATCCGTTTGCAGGGACAGCTGGCGCTAGGTGCCAGGGTCGTCGCTGCCGGGATGATCAAGCACCTGCCTCGCTCGGCGGGAGAATTGATGGAGGAATATATCGGCCCGGTTCAAGCCTCGCTTGCGGTGAAAAAGGCGCGCCTGCTGATATGTACCCCCGAATCAAAAGCCTTTCAGGCCTCGCCCTACCCCACCCGCTATACGCTGGACGAACCCAGAATCGAGTTGGTCAATCATGCCAACGTCTTCTGCCGCGACGGGCTGGACATCGGCACTCGGGCGTTTTTGCCGTACCTGCCCAAGGGCCTGGGGACCGCGCGGGTTGCAGACCTTGGTTGCGGCAACGGGGTGCTCGCCATCGCCAGCGCGCTGGCCAACCCGGACGCGCAGTACACGCTGGTCGACGAGTCGTTCATGGCCGTGCAGTCAGCGCAGGAGAACTGGGCGTTGGCGCTCGGGGAGCGTCCGGCAACGATTCAAGCGGGCGACGGCCTGGCGGCGCAAGAGCCGGACTCGCTGGACGTTGTCCTGTGCAACCCGCCGTTTCACCAGCAACAGGTCGTGGGCGACTTCCTGGCGTGGCGTATGTTTCAGCAGGCGCGGTCAGCCCTTGTCACCGGCGGCGCGCTGTACATCGTCGGCAATCGCCATCTCGGGTATCACAGCAAACTAGCCCGTTTGTTTCGAGGTGTGGAGCAAGTGGCTGCAACGCCGAAATTCGTGATCCTCAAAGCGCGTAAATAGGCAATGGGTGGCGAAACCGCTAACGCCCGGGCGTAAGCTTCACGGCACGCCCGAGACCTGTAGGAGCGCGCTTGCCCGCGAATGCGGTGGGTCAGGTTGCATCCATGATGGCTGGCGATGCACCTTCGCGAGCAAGCTCACTCCCACAAATGGACTGCAATGAATGTCGCGGATCTGCGGCGGACGCGAGACCTGTAGGAGCGCGCTTGCCCGCGAACGCGGTGGGTCAGGTTGCGTCCATGGCGACTGGAAAGACGCTTTCGCAGGCAAGCACGCTCCTACAAATGGACTGCAGTGAATGTCGGGGATTTGCGGCGGACGCGAGACCTGTAGGAGCGCGCTTGCCCGCGAACGCGGTGGGTCAGATTGCATCCCTGGCGACTGAAAAGACGCTTTCGCGGGCAAGCGCGCTCCTACAATGGATTTGGGTCAATCCCCGGATCCACTGCAGCAACATCCTGCAAATGGATTTGGGTAAATGCCCCGGAGTCGCCGCAGACACGAGACCTGTAGGAGCGCGCTTGCCCGCGAATGCGGTGGGTCAGGCTGCATCCATGGTGGCTGGCGATACACGTTCGCGAGCAAGCTCACTCCCACAATGGATTCCGTGGCACCCACCCCCGGATCTGCGGCAGCACACAGACCTGGATGCCCCAGGCGGGTGGCGCCTCCGAACGCCCGCCCATGAAAAAACCCGCCGCAGCGGGTTTATATCAAACGCAAGGCTCAATGAGACTTCATGCCTGCCGCTGTCATGAACATGCGCAGCAGCATGGCGAAGACCGCCAGCGCCAACACGCTGCCGGTCCAGATGACCAGCAGCCATCCGATGCGCTGCCACAGAGGCTTGTTACGCGCCGGATCTACTTCACGCTGGCGTTCGTGTTCATGCTGGAAAGACTCTTTACCGGACATTGCTCAATCCTCTTTTCCGCATGCCGGCTCCGGCAATTAACCGGAGCCGCTGCCTGCTAGTGATAGCCGTGTTCGTGGGTGACTTTGCCTCGGAATACGTAGTAGCTCCAGAAGGTGTAACCCATGATCAACGGAATGATGAACAGCGTACCGACCAGCATGAAGCCCTGACTCTGAGGCGGCGACGCAGCTGCCCAGATCGACACTGAAGGCGGGATGATGTTTGGCCACAAGCTGATGCCCAAGCCGCTGTAGCCCAGGAAAATCAGCACCAGCGTCAGCAGGAACGGCGTGTAGTTGGCGTTGCGTGCCACGGCCTTGAACAGGCCATACATGGTCAACACCACCAGCGCCGGCACCGGCATGAACCAGAACAGGTTCGGCAGCGTGAACCAGCGATCCGCAATGTCCTGATGCGCCAACGGCGTCCACAGGCTGACAATCGCCATCACCACCAGCGTTGCGATGGCCAGCGGACGCGCCAGATCGTGCATGGCTTTCTGCAACGCACCTTCGGTCTTCATGATCAGCCAAGTGCAACCCAGCAATGCGTACGCCACGATCAATGCCAGACCACAAAAGAGCGAAAACGGAGTCAGCCAGTCCAGCCCTCCCCCGGCATAGGCACGGTCAACCACCGGGATGCCGTCGATGTAGGCACCCAATGCCACGCCCTGAAAGAAGGTCGCAACCAGCGAGCCGCCGATGAACGCCTTGTCCCACAAGTGACGTTTGATGTCAGTGGCCTTGAACCGAAATTCGAAAGCCACGCCGCGGAAAATCAGGCCAATCAACATAAAGATCAACGGCAGGTAGAGCGCCTCTAGCACAACCGAGTACGCCAGGGGGAACGCACCGAACAAGCCGGCGCCACCCAGCACCAGCCAGGTTTCGTTACCGTCCCAGACTGGCGCGACGGTGTTCATCATCACGTCGCGGTCCGTCTTGTCCTTCATAAACGGGAACAGTATCCCGATGCCCAGATCGAAGCCGTCCATGATGACGTACATCATGACGCCGAAGATGATGATCACGGCCCAGATCAGTGGAAGATCGATACCCATGGCTCAATTCCCTTCAGTGAGACTGTCTTTGCGGTTGTCTGTGCTGCTTTCATCAGCAGCAGAGAGAGGACGCGCCGGCGTGCGTTTCTGACCCGGTCCGCCGTACGTTGCGTTATCGCCTTCCTGAGTCTTCGGCCCTTTGCGAACCAGTCGCATCATGTAACCGAAGCCTGTGCCAAAAAGCAGGAAATACACCACGACGAACAACACAAGAGTAATGGTCAGTTGCTCCACACTGTGCCGTGAAGCGGCGTTGGCCGTGCGCATCAGGCCATACACCACCCACGGCTGGCGCCCGATCTCAGTGGTGAACCACCCTGCCAATATGGCGATCAGCCCCGCGGGTCCCATGCACATCACCAGTCGCAGGAACCAGCGATTGGTGTACAGCCCGCCGCGCCAGCGCAGCCATGCACTCCACAGACCCACTGCGATCATCAGCAAGCCCAGTGCCACCATCACGCGGAACGACCAGAAGACGATCAGCGAGTTGGGACGGTCCTCAGGCGGAAAGGACTTCAGCGCCGGGATCTGCTTGTCCAGGCTGTGGGTCAGGATCAGGCTGCCGAGGTAAGGAATCTCGACCGCATACTTGGTCCGCTCCTCTTTCATGTCCGGGATACCGAAAAGAATCAGCGGGGTCGGTTCGTCACCGACGTTTTCCCAGTGCCCTTCGATGGCCGCGATCTTCGCTGGCTGATGCTCAAGGGTGTTCAGACCATGGGCGTCACCGACCATCGCCTGGATCGGCGCAACGATCAACGCCATCCACATGGCCATCGACAGCATTTTGCGGATGGCCGGGTTGTCACGGCCGCGCAGCAAGTGCCAGGCCGCCGAGGCGCCAACGAAGAACGCCGTGGCGACAAACGCAGCAATCGCCATGTGGGTCAGGCGATAAGGGAAGGAAGGGTTGAAAATCACCGCGAACCAGTCGACCGGGATGATACGCCCGTCGACGATGTCGTAGCCTTGCGGCGTCTGCATCCAGCTGTTGGAGGCCAGGATCCAGAAGGTCGAAATCAGCGTGCCCACCGCAACCATGGCGGTGGCAAAAAAGTGCAGGCCGCGGCCGACCCGGTTCCAGCCGAACAACATCACTCCGAGGAATCCTGCTTCAAGGAAGAAGGCGGTCAACACCTCGTACGTGAGTAACGGGCCGGTCACTGCGCCGGCGAAATCGGTGAACCGACTCCAGTTGGTACCGAACTCGTAAGCCATGACCAGCCCGGAAACGACACCCATGCCGAAGTTGACGGCAAAGATCTTTGACCAGAAGTGATAAAGGTCACGGTAGGTGTTGTCGTGGGTCTTGAGCCACAAGCCTTCAAGCACGGCAAGAAAGCTCGCCAGACCGATGGTGATCGCGGGGAAAAGGATGTGGAACGAAACCGTAAACGCAAACTGGATTCGGGCGAGATCGAGCGCCTCTAAGCCGAACATAGGTCTTCCTCTGTCAGGTGGAACTGGCTTCAGACTCGGGGCCTGCAGCGAGTGCCCCCACGGTGTATTGAGTACGACGTTTTGCGTTTGTTCTTTTTGATCACGCGGTCGGGTCGCAACGCAGGGGGATGCGTCAGGCGGCGAGTCAATCAATACCGGCTAGCGTATTGATCCAGGTCAGCTGACATGGAAAGAGTAGTCCCATTTCGGCGCCTGCTCTGCGTGGTCTTTTGTCGCGTGGCGAGTTGTCTCACCTGAAAAGGGAGAGCAGCGGCTGGAAAGCGGATCAAACGTCCCTGCAAGCGGCAGGGCGCCCAAGCAGGTCGTGATGATCGATAAGGCTGCCGCTCATAGAGGTTTGCGAATGAAGCCTAAAAGCGCCGAGGTGAGACGGTGATAAAGGGCATCGGCCTCTGGCGCCTGGCCTATCGCCCGCAGACTGCCATGAACCAGCCCCAACCCCAGGTTGAATTCCGTACGAACCCCGGCTTCGCGCAATGCGCGCTCGTAACAAATGCCATCGTCACGCAAGGGGTCAAATTGCGCGACGGCAATGAATGCCGGCGGCAGATCATGGAAATCGGCAGCATTGAGCGGACGTGCGTAGGCCGATTCTTCGTCGTCTGTCATATACAACCGGTGGTAGAACGCCAGTTCATCCGCGGACAGAAGGGGCGCGTCGGTGTACTCGCGGCGGGAGGGCAAATCATGGCTGCCGCCAAGCTCTGGGTAGATCAACGCCTGCCCAACCGGCTGGCGCTCACCGCCATCGCGCAGTGCCAGGCATACAGCAGCGGCGAGACTGGCACCGGCGCTGTCTCCCGCAATGGCAATGCGCCGCGGGTCGATGTCCAGCCGCAGCGCGCTCACTTGCAAAGCATGCCAGACGCTCAGGCAATCACCGAAGGCCGCCGGAAACGGATGCTCGGGTGCCAGCCGATAGTCCACCGCAATGACCACGGCATTCAGGTCGGCTGCCAGCCCGGCGGTCAAAAAGTCATGGGAATCCAGATCGCCCACGACCCAACCGCCGCCGTGCACATACATCACGCACGGCGCCGGGTGTTCGAGGGACAGGCGCTGAGGCCGGTAACTGCGCACCGGCACGCCACCGAGGGTGAAGTCTTTCACGTCCAGATCCGGCGCGCGCGCGGGCGTGAACGCCTCACACATTCGCGCATAGGCACGACGCTGCTCGGCGATGTCATCGGAAGGACTGCTGAAGCTCAGGGTTTTCGCCACAAAGGCCGTCATCTCGGCGGACAGTGGGTAAGGCTTGGGCATAAGCTCCTCTGATCTGGTAGATGGCAGCGCCGCTGGTTCGGGCTGCTATTTGTTCATCGCCACTTGCACGGCGGTCATCGCGTCCTTGCCGTCGAAGGTGGTCACGCCATCCAGCCAGCGCTTCATGTCTTCAGGGTGGTCCTTGAGCCACTGGCGGGCCACATCATTGGGTGCCTTGCGGTCCATGATCGGCACCATCATCTGACTCTCCTGGGCGGCGGTAAATTTCAGGTTGCTCATCAGCTTGCTGACGTTCGGACAACGGGAGGCGTAATCCGGCGCCGTGACCACCGATACCGTTGCCGCACCTTCGCCCGGACCGAACACGTCTTCGCTGCCGGTCAGGTACGCGATTTTCATGTTGATGTTCATGGGGTGTGGGGTCCAACCGACGAAAACCACCCATTCGTTGCGCTTGATCGCGCGCTGGACGGCCGCCAGCATGCCCGCCTCGCCAGATTCAACCAACTGGAAACCACCCAGCCCGAACTGATTCTTTTCGATCATGCCTTTGATATTGGCGTTGGCGCCGGTCCCGGGTTCGATGCCGTAGATTTTGCCGCCGAGCTTGTCCTTGAATTTAGCGATGTCGGCGAAGGTTTTCAGCCCGCCCGATGCCACATAGTCCGGCACTGCCAGCGTCGCTTGAGCGTCGCTCATGCTGGGCACCTCGAGCACTTTGACCTGATTGGCCGCCACGAAGGGGGCGATGTTCTTGTCCATCGCCGGCTTCCAGTACCCCAGGAACACGTCAAGGCGGTCATCGCGCAAACCGCCGAAGACAATTTGCTGAGCGGCGCTGGTCTGCTTGACCTCGTAGCCCATGTTTTGCAGCAGCACTTCGGCTACCGCACTGGTTGCCACAACGTCGGTCCAGTTGACCACGCCCATGCGTACGTTTTGGCATTTGGCGGGCTCTGCAGCCAGGAGGGCCGTGCTGCTCAACATTAATACAGCGCAACTGATATGACGGATTAATGGATTCATGCGTGCTCCTCGGGTCGGCTCGATATTTTTTATTCAGCTCTTTTCGGCAGTTTTTCAAGGCTTGAAGACACGCGGCAGTGCGACGGCTGCCGTGTTGACGCAAGGTACGCAGAGGGTCAAGGCAACAGGCGCACCAGCGCGACCTGTGCTTGCACTGGGGCGACATCGAATGAGGAGGCGTTCAGCGGCAGATGACCGTTCCCACGCAGAGCGTGGGAACGGTCAGGGTACGAGCTAAGGCGTTGGTTACAGCACTTTATCCAGCGTGATCGGGAATTCCCGAATCCGCTTGCCCGTGGCGTGGTAGATCGCATTGGCGATGGCTGATGCCACCCCGACGATGCCGATCTCGCCGACGCCTTTGGAGCCAAGGTCGTTGACGATGCTGTCGCTTTCTTCGACAAACAACACGTCGATCTCGCCGATGTCAGCGTTCACCGGGATGTGATACTCCGCCAGGCTGTGATTCATGAAGCGCCCAAGGTTGTGATCCGTCTGGGTCTCTTCCTGCAAGGCCTGACCGATGCCCCAGACCACGCCGCCGAGAATCTGGCTGCGCGCGGTTTTAGAGTTGACCACTCGACCCGCGGCCACCGCGTTGACCACGCGGTTGACGCGAACACTGCCCAGGTCCTCATCCACCAGCACTTCGACGAACACCGCCGAGTGAGTGGCTGTTGAATACGCGTCACGCTTCTCGTCAGGCTTGGCGTCGATCTGCACTTCAAGGGCGTCATGGGACGATTCGCGCACGATGTCGGCGTAAGCAAAGCGCTGGTCATCGATGAGCAGGTAACCGTCGCCATATCCCACATCGTCCATGTCCACCACCGCGTATTGCGGGTGGGCCATGCGCACGGCGTCGAGCAGCTTGGCGCGCAAGGCACGGCACGCCTGCTGGACCGCTGTCCCGACAGACGAAACCGTGAAAGACCCGCCCTGCAGCGGCGCTGTCGGCAGCGACGAATCGCCCAGCACGAACGTGATGTCTTCAGGGTTGACGCCGGCCGCCTCGGCGGCGATCTGAGTCATGACCGTGTAAGTGCCAGTGCCGATGTCGGTGGTGGCGCTGCTGACGGTGATCTTGCCAGTGCTGTCGATACTGGCCTTGGCGCTGGCTGGCATCTGCATGGCTTCCCACACACCACCGGCCATGCCCCAACCCACAAGCTGACGACCCTGACGCATGCTGCGCGGCTCAGGGTTGCGCTTACTCCATCCAAAACGCTCTGCGCCCTGTTGATAGCAGGCCAACAGCTCCTTGCTGGAGTAAGGCTTGCCTTCGTTGCCATTGCTGGCTGCAAAGTTGGCCACCCGCAGCTGTACCGGGTCGATGCCCGCAGCAACGGCCAATTCATCCATTGCGCACTCAAGCCCGACCATGCCGGAGGCAGCGCCGGGCGCTCGCATGTCCAGCGGCGTGTAGACGTCCAGTGGGGCGAGCTTGTAAGTCAACTGCACGTTATCGCACTGGTAAAGCATGCCGCTCCATTCCACGACATGCTCGGTGAAGTCTTCGAAACGCGATGTCTGGCCAACGACCTCATGAGAGACCGCCACCAATTTGCCGTCCTTCTGAGCGCCAAGGCGCATGTGCTGCAGGGTGTGCGGCCGGTAGCCGAACGTGAACATCTGCTGGCGAGTCAGCGTCAGGCGTACCGAACGCTTGAGCTTGAGCGCCGCCATGACGGCCAGCGGCAGCTGATACTGAGGACGCAACCCGGAACCGAATGCCCCACCGACGAAGGCAGCAAGCACGCGGATCTTATCCTTTTCCAGACCGAAGACGTTGTGCAGGTAGTCCTGGCAGTTCTGCGTGCCCTGGGTTTTATCGTGAATCTCGAGGCTGCCGTCAGCCTGATAAAACACCGTGGACGCATGCGGCTCCATCGGATTGTGATGCTCGTTCGGCGTGCTGTAGTGCGCATCGACGGACACCGCGGCCTGGGCGAAGGCGCCCTGAAAATCACCGCGCGGCTCCGGCGTTTCGGCCGGAGCTGTGTGTGCGTCGCTTTGGCCAACGCTGAGATCGGTCTGGTGCGGCTGGGTTTCATATTCGATGCGAACCAGCGAGCCAGCGTGGCGTGCCAGCTCAAGACTCTCTGCTACCACCAACGCCAACGGCTGACCGCTGTACAGGACACGGTCGTTGTAGAACGGACGGAACGGCGAGCCTTCGGCCGCGTCTGCGTCCTGATAGTCTTCGTCGTAGCTGGCGATATGAGGGCGGTTGGTGTGGTCGATGACCGCGATCACGCCCGGAACTGCAAGTGCTTGCGAGGCATCGATGCGCACGACGCGACCGCTGGCGATGCTGCTGGAAACCACGCTGCCATGCAGCAGGCCGGCTTCCGGGTACTCGCCGGCATAACGGGCCTGGCCTGTCACTTTCAGTCGTCCATCGACGCGGTCCATGGGTTGCCCGAGTGCGGAGCCCGTTGCCGAAGTAGGTATCTTGGCGTTCATTAAGCATTTCCTCCCAAGGTGGCGTCGCTCAGAGCGCGTACGATTGCGCGACGGGCCAGCTTGATCTTGAAGGCGTTGTGCGCCAGCGGCTGGGCATTGCGCAGCATCGCGTCGGCGGCGGCGACGAAGTTTTCACGAGAGACCGGCTGGCCCTTGAGGGACTGCTCCACGGCCGTATCGCGCCAAGGCTTGTGAGCCACGCCGCCCAGCGCGATGCGCACATCCCGGATCACGTCGCCGTCCAGCTCTACCGCTGCCGCTACCGACACCAATGCGAAGGCATAAGAAGCGCGGTCGCGAATCTTGAGGTAGTGGCTATGCTGCTGGAAACGCGGTGCGGGCAATTCGACGGCAGTGATCAACTCATCGTCGGCGAGCTGGTTGTCACGTTCCGGCGCATCACCGGGCAAGCGGTGGAAGTCGGCGAACTCGATCACCCGGGCACCGGCACGGCCTTGAACGTGAACCCGTGCTTCAAGCGCTGCCAGGGCAACGCACATGTCCGACGGGTGCGTGGCGACACAAGCGTCGCTTGCACCGAGGATCGCGTGGATGCGGTTCAAACCGTCTTTGGCGGGGCACCCGGTGCCCGGCTCGCGCTTGTTGCACGGCGTATTGGTATCGTAAAAGTAGTAGCAGCGAGTGCGTTGCAGGAGGTTGCCCCCGGTGCTCGCCATGTTGCGCAGCTGCGGCGAAGCACCGGCCAGAATGGCCTGGGACAGCAGCGGATAGTCACGTTCGATCAGTGGGTGCCACGCCAGATCGGCATTGCTCACCAGCGCGCCGATCATCACGCCGCCGCTGTCCGTGGCACGCACGTCCTTCATCGGCAGGCCCGTGATGTCGATAAGGTGCTCGGGGCGCGCGACGTTTTCCTTCATCAAATCCAGCAGGTTGGTGCCACCAGCAATGAACCGGCTGGTGGGGCCAGTGAGATTGACCGCCTGAGCGATGTCCGAAGGTTTGCTGTAACTAAAAGGATTCATTGGCCGCGCCCTCCTTGATCGGGTGCCGCCGCCATGGAGGGCAGCACTTCGACCACTGCCGCACGGATGTTGTTGTAGGCGCCGCAACGGCACAGGTTGCCGCTCATGAGTTCTTTCACTTCATCATCGGTGCTGGCGCGGCCTTCATTGGCCAGGCCCACCGCCGAGCAAATCTGCCCCGGCGTGCAGTAGCCGCACTGAAACGCGTCGTGCTTGATGAACGCTTGCTGCATCGGGTGCAAGGTATCGCCATCGGCGAGTCCTTCGATCGTGGTCAGCTCTGCGCCGTCACACATGATCGCCAGGGTCAGGCAGGCATTGATGCGCTTGCCGTCGCGCAGCACGGTGCATGCACCGCATTGGCCGTGGTCGCAGCCTTTTTTGGTGCCGACCAGATCCAGCTGCTCACGCAGCAGATCCAGCAGGGTGGTCCAGGGCTGCACGTCCACTTGTCGGGTCTGGCCGTTCAACGTCAGAGCGATGGAATGCCCTGCGGTGGCCGCTTGATTGGTTGCACTCATGGAAAGCCTCACGGTAGGTACTCGATCAGCGCAGTGATCTGCGTCTTAAGGGGTACGACTTGTGCGGTTTCGTAAACGTTCAGGGTTTATGACGGGCGTTTTGCCGCAGCGTCGCCCTCTTGTTGCCAACGGCGATTCGGACTTTTGCAATTCGACGACAAGCGCCGGGCCCCATCGCCCGGAGCTGCTGGTATGATGCGCGGCTTTTTGCAACTGGCAGAATTTGTGCAAGCCGTTTCGGTGAGCTGTGCTTTGCTGTTTCAGTCGACTACATAAATGACGCGAGGCGTCACCGGGGAGCCTTAAATGCTGGAGCGGTTGTTTCAACTCAGGGCACATAACACCAATGTGCGCACCGAAATTCTGGCCGGGATCACGACCTTTCTCGCGATGGCCTACATCCTGTTCGTGAACCCGAGCATCCTTGGCGAAACCGGCATGGACAAGGGCGCGATTTTCGTTGCGACCTGCCTGGCGGCGGCCATCGGTTCCACCGTAATGGGCCTGATCGCCAACTACCCGATCGCCCTTGCGCCGGGGATGGGCCTGAACGCCTTCTTCACTTACACCGTGGTCCTGCACATGGGCCACACGTGGCAGGTAGCGCTGGGCGCGGTGTTCATCTCGGCGGTGATGTTTTTCCTGCTGTCGATCTTCCGCATCCGCGAATGGATCATCAACAGCATCCCATTGCCGCTGCGCTCGGCCATTGCAGCCGGCATCGGCCTGTTTCTGGCGCTGATCGCGCTGCACAACGCAGGCATCGTGGTCAGCAATCCGGCCACCATGGTCGGCCTTGGCGATCTGGCCAAACCGGCGCCAATCCTCGCGGCACTGGGCTTTGCCCTGATCGTTGGCCTGGAAGCCCTGAAAGTGCGCGGCGCCGTACTCATCGGCATTTTGGCGGTGACCATCGTGTCGATTGGCCTGGGCTACTCGCCGTTTGGCGGCGTGATGTCGATGCCACCGTCCCTGGCACCGACCTTCCTTCAACTGGACATCCCGGGCGCGCTGAACATCGGTCTGGTCAGCGTAATTTTCTCGTTCCTGTTTGTGGATCTGTTCGACAACTCCGGCACCTTGATCGGCGTCGCCAAGCGCGCCGGCCTGATGGGCAAGGACGGGCACATGCCTAAAATGGGACGTGCGCTGATCGCTGACAGCACCGCGGCAATGGCCGGTTCCTTGTTGGGCACATCGACCACCACCAGTTACATTGAGTCGGCTGCAGGCGTAAGCGCCGGCGGGCGGACGGGCTTGACCGCCATCGTGGTTGCCGTACTGTTTTTGCTGGCCCTGTTTTTCGCGCCACTGGCAGGCAGTGTCCCGGCCTTTGCCACCGCACCTGCCCTGCTGTTCGTCGCCGTGTTGATGACCTCGGGCCTTGCCGAAATCAACTGGGACGACATCACTGAAGCAGCTCCGGTCGTGATCACCGCGCTGGCCATGCCGTTCACTTATTCAATCGCCAATGGCATCGCTTTTGGCTTCATTTCCTGGACCGTGATCAAGCTGTTGGCGGGTCGCGGCCGCGAGCTGAATCCGGCACTGGTCGTGCTCTCGGTTCTGTTCGTGATCAAGCTGGGCTTTTATCCATGAGTTCTACGTTCGACCCCGCGAGCTACACCGCTCAACTCGATGCGAAGACCGCACGCCTGCGCGAGCTGCTGGCGCCGTTCGAGGCGCCAGAGCCTCACGTCTTCGATTCGCCACGCGAGCATTACCGCCTGCGCGCCGAGTTTCGTTTGTGGCGCGATGACGGCAAGCGCCATTACGCCATGTTCACGCCGGGCGATAAGCACACGCCGATTCTGATCAATGATTTCCCTATCGCCAGCGAGCAGATCAACGCGCTGATGCCCGTGCTGCGGGATCGCTGGGAAGGCAGCAAGACGCTCAACCACAAGCTATTCCAAGTGGACTTCCTGACCACGCTGGCCGGTGACGGCATGATTACCCTGTGCTATCACCGCCCTCTGGATGACGCCTGGCAACGCGAAGCCGAGCAGTTGGCGGCCGATTTGAAGGTCAGCGTGATCGGCCGTTCAAAGGGACAGCGTCTGGTCATCGGTCGGGATTACGTCACCGAAGAGCTTGAAGTCGCCGGGCGGACCTTCCGTTATCGTCAGCCGGAAGGCGCGTTCACCCAGCCCAACGGCACCGTGAACCAGAAAATGCTGACTTGGGCCTACGACGCGCTCGGTGAGCGGGAGGATGATTTGCTCGAGCTGTATTGCGGCAACGGCAACTTCACGCTGCCACTCGCCACGCGGGTGCGCAAGGTGCTGGCCACCGAGATCAGCAAGACTTCGGTGAATGCGGCGCTGAGCAACCTGGCAGACAACGCAGTGGATAATGTCTCATTGGTGCGTCTGTCGGCCGAAGAGCTGACCGAGGCCCTGAATGACGTGCGCCCGTTTCGTCGTCTGGCGGGTATCGATCTGAAAAGCTACGATTTTGGCAGCGTGTTCGTCGACCCACCCCGCGCAGGCATGGACACCGACACCTGCGAACTGACGCGACGCTTCGAGCGCATTGTGTATATCTCCTGTAACCCGGAGACATTGGCCGCCAATATCGCTCAGTTGCATGACACCCACAGGGTCGAACGGTGTGCGCTGTTTGATCAATTCCCCTACACCCATCACATGGAATCAGGCGTGCTGCTGGTTCGCCGCTGACCTTACTGCCCATCAGGAGAACCAAGGGAATGGACACCCTCAGCGCGATGCAAGCGTTCCGCCGGGTGGTGGACAGCGGTGGGTTCAGTGCGGCGGCCCAGCTCACCGGGCAGTCGCACACGGTATTGTCTCGGCAGGTCAAAAACCTCGAACGCCAGTTTGGCACTCAGCTGCTGCACCGAACCACCCGCCGCCTGCAACTGACTGAGGCGGGCGGGCTCTTCTATCGCCATTGCGCGCACATTCTCGAACAGATGGACAGCATGGCGTTGCAGCTGTCCGAGCATCACGAGCAGCCCAGTGGCACTTTGCGCTTGAATGTGGGTACGGCGTTCGGAGAACTTGAATTGGGGCGCTGGCTGGCAGGATTTGTCGAACTCTACCCACATCTGAATATTGAACTGACCTGCACGGATCAACTTGTGGATTTGCTCGCTGAAGGCGTCGATCTGTGCCTGCGCGTGACGGATTATCTGCCCGACTCCAGCCTGGTGGCTCGGCGACTCAGTTTGAGTGAAGTCATTCTGGTGGCAGCACCCGCCTATCTAAAGCGTCAGGTGTCGGCGCTGACGACTGAAACGCTGAGCCAGCATCCGCTTCTGGTCTACAGCCGCCTGACCCAGCCAAATCTGCTGCAGTTGACAGGTCCGGATGCTCAGCAGCTTGAGATAAACATGCCTGCCCGGCTCAGCGCCAACTCGCCCATGGCGCTTCGAGCCGCCGCGATTGCGGGGGTGGGGATCGCCAGCTTCGACCGCTTCATTGTCCACGATGCTCTGGCGGACGGCCGCCTGACGCACGTGCTGCCGCAATGGACGCTACGTTCGCGCTCGTTGTACGCACTGTATCCGCAGAGTCGGTATGTGGCGCCCAAAGTGCGAGTCTTTCTGGATTACGCCCAGCAATATTACGCCGTGCCCCGGTGGGTAAGCTGATCATGCTTCAAGAAGAAGCCTGTGCTGTTATTGCACAGGTCATGCTTGATTGATGCCGTATATGCGCACCGTTCTGCGCCCTAACATCGCCCACTATTCCAAACCATAGAGGGCTCCACCATGAAACATCTGAAGAAAATGACCAGCGCAAGTCTCGCCTTGTTGGTGATCGCTACAGCGGCTATTGCCGCAAATAATGCGCCCGACTCGGTGGTCTCACTACGCGTCGCTCAGTTGAAGTGGCAAGAGGTTCCAGGAACTCAAGGCGCCGTGGGTTATGCCAATACCGAAGGCGACATTCTGAGCAAAGGCAAAGGCTTCTACTCCGCCTTCGTGACCTTCAAGGCCGGTACCGACAATGGTCTGCACCTCCACAGCCAGGCACTCCCCACCGTTGTGATGGCCGGTACTTTCTATGCGGTCATCGACGGCAAGCGCACCGAGTACCCGGCTGGCTCTTTTTATAATCTGCCTGCCAGGCAAGTCCATGAAAGCGGCTGCGCAGCCGGCGAAGATTGTCTGTTGTTCCAGTACCAGGACAACAATTTCGATCTGGTTCCAGTGAAAGGTTAACGGTAAAGGCTCGGCAGCCGACGGTCTTCGGCTGCCGTTTGCACGTCGTTACTCCATTAAAGTTCTGACAGCTACAGGCATACACACGCTTACCGGTGTATAACAGTCAGCCGTCTTTTACTGCGATGGATGCCCCGCCTTGAGTTCCGAACCGCCCGCTTCATCTTCCGAATCGTCTGCCAAAAGCGCCCTGCGTCTGCCCGGCTTTTTCGCTTTTCTGACCGCGCGTCTCGCGGCTGTATTTGCCATGCAGATTCAAGCGGTAGTCGTCGCCTGGCAGGTCTACGACATGACCCGCAGCCCGATCTCGCTCGCCTACGTGGGCCTGGCGCAGTTCATTCCGATGCTGCTGCTGTTGATGCCCGCTGGCGACCTTATTGACCGTTATGATCGCAAGCTGATCCTGACCATAAGTTGGTCGGTTCAGGCGGTGTGCAGCCTGATGCTGATGCTGTTTTCGGTCACGCACCATCAGGACACTCGACTGATTTACGCCACTTTGGCGCTGTTCGGCTGCGCACGAGCCTTCACAGGTCCCGCATTGCAGAGCCTGCTGCCACAGGTGGTGCCCCGTGAAAAACTCGCCTCGGCGATCGCCACCAATAGCATGATCATGCGCATCGCTACCATCGCCGGGCCTCTGGTCGGCGGCGGTTTGTATGCTGCCGGTGGCGGCGGGCTCACCTACTCGGTGTGCATGGCCAGCTTTATCGCCGGCGTGTTGTTGCTCATCCGTGTACCGGTGCTTTATGCCGGCAAGAAGCAGATCCTGGAATCAACAGCCTGGAA
Organism: Pseudomonas lutea; assembly: GCF_000759445.1. NCBI lineage: Bacteria > Pseudomonadati > Pseudomonadota > Gammaproteobacteria > Pseudomonadales > Pseudomonadaceae > Pseudomonas > Pseudomonas lutea. The sequence goes on along the minus strand of NZ_JRMB01000003.1, from coordinate 387,921 downwards.
GCGGTTCACCGCAGGCATCGCCTTTATTCGCTCGCGGCCGATCATCCTCGGGACCATTTCGCTTGACCTGTTCGCCGTGCTGCTCGGCGGCGTGGTAGCGCTATTGCCCATCTACGCTCATGAAGTGTTGCACCTCGGTCCGCAGGGGCTGGGTGCGCTGCGCAGTGCCATGAGCCTCGGCGAGGTCGCCACCGGTCTGTACCTGAGTTTTCGACCTTTTGACCGGCATGTCGGCCTGGTCATGTTCATTGCCGTTGCGGTCTTTGGAGTGGCCAATCTGGTGTTCGCGCTGTCGACGCTGTTCTGGCTGTCGCTGCTGGCCCTGATGATCGCCGGTGCGGCGGACATGGTCAGCGTCTATATCCGCTCCACGCTGGTGCAGTTTTCGACGCCGGACGACATGCGCGGACGGGTGAATGCGGTGAATATGCTGTTCATCGGCTCGTCCAACGAACTGGGCGAGTTCCGCGCCGGCAGCAGTGCCGCGCTCTGGGGCGCCGTTCCTGCGGCGATCATCGGCGGGCTATGTACCTTGGGGGTTGTCGGTGCCTGGATGGTCGGTTTCAAAGCGTTGCGTCAGGTCAACCACTTCGCCGACGCCTCGCCGGCCGAAACTACCGAGAAGCAGACTGCTCGGGTTTGAGGAAGGCGGTCCCAGAGGGCTCGCACGTGAAGCGGGCCCATTGGAATGCGCCCAGTCGCGCGCGCCCTACTCCACTTTCTCCTGAACCGAGGGATACCTCGACGACGAGTACCTCACCACCAGGATTGAAAACGCCAGCAACAGCACCCCGCCACACACGTAAATGATGCCCATGTCCGGCGCCTTGTGATGCGAGACGTCGCTGATCAGCAAACGGATAAGCGCTGTGACCCCAATGTAGAGAAGGAACCGCAGGGGCATGTGGTTGGTTTTGAAATAGATGCCGACCATCGCACCCAATTCCAGGTAGATGAACAACAGCAGGATGTCATCCACGGCGATGTACTCCTGCCCAAGCATGCCGATAAATGCCTTTATCGCTGCATACGCAGTGACCGCGCCGATGCCGAACAGAGCCAGATAATGAAACGCCTCAACCGCAAGGTTACCCAGGCTGTTGGCGCCGCCATGGAGCTTAGCCCGCATCCGGTCTGCCCACTTCACGCTGCCCATCGCGCGCCTCCCGTCCATAAGCCAGAACTGTTGGTGAAGCGACGCCTTGCGGCGCACCCGCATGCCAAAAAGCGCTGACGTTGAGCCGAGCCAGTTTTCACGACGTAATTCCTTGAGCAGTTCAGATGAAGCGTAGGGCGCGCACGTGACATCCGCTCGCGCGCGGCTCGACAGTAGCTAGCATTAATAGGGCCATTAGCCTGTGCTGGGAACGTGACCGGATGTCGCAACCGGATGATCGGCAAAAAGTGAAGGCGGCCCCTACCCAAGCTCTAATGATTCACCTATGCTGCGCACTGTATAAATAGACAGTAAAAAGACAGCGCGTGCTGTCTTGCATCACCTTTCGGCCATGTGCGCCAACCGCGCGAGCTGATCCCTAACAACTCTGGAAATGACGACGAGGCCGACAATGGCTGTTGAAACCCTTTACCGCAGTACGCGTGATTTGGAGACTACGTTCGTGGACCGCAAACTCGCCGATGCCCATGATCAGATGCTGGAACTGGCAGAACTGCTTACCGACGTGTTGATGAAGAATGTTGCCGGTCTTACCGAAAAACACGCCGAAGATGCCAGTATCTTCATGGCCAAAAACCGCGCGGTTTTCGCTGCGGCTTTCAAGAACAACGCCTTGGCCCTCAATGAGCTGACACCCACGGAGCAAGAGGCAGAGTAATCGCAGGGGTTGAGATTGCGGGGCAAGACGCTGCGGTTCACTCCTGATCGAGTAGCCGCTCTGCCAGCGCATCTGCGACGCGCGCGGGGGAGCGCTTTTCAGCCTGGGCATGGGCAAATACTTCAGTCAGCCGTGTGCCGATCTGAGAGAGATGTGCAGTGATCGTTCCGTCAGTTGCCCCCTGGTGCTGAAGCGCCACATAGATGAGGCCTCCGGAGTTGATGACATAGTCCGGGGCGTACAGAATGCCGCGCGCTTCCAACTGATCGGCAATGGCGGCACAGCTGAGCTGGTTATTCGCGCCACCCGCGACAGCAGCGCAACGCAACTTGGCAACGCTGTGACTGTTCAGGACCCCGCCCAGCCCGCAGGGCGCGAGAATGTCGCAGGGCGTGCTGAGCAACGCCTCACTGGCAATCGGTTTAGCACCGAATTGCTCCATGGCGAGCTGGACTTTGCCGCTGTCCAGATCTGCAACCAAGAGCTCGGCGCCCGCCGCATGCAGCTGTTCAGCCAGCGCATATCCCACATGCCCCAAGCCCTGTATCGCTACCCGCAAGCCTTCCAGGTTATCGCTGCCCAGCCGGGCCATCGCAGTGGTGCGAATCCCCGTATATAACCCCAGCGCGGTATGTGCCGAGGGGTCGCCCACCGCGGTGGTGCTGGTGACGTGTCGAGTGCATTGCGCAATGCAATCCATATCCTCCCTCGATGTACCGCTGTCCATGGCCGTGATGTACCGGCCGTCCAGGCTTTCGACAAAACGCCCGAAGGCCTCAAACAAGGCAGCCCTGTCCGGTACATGAGCCGGACGCATGATCACTGCCGTCCCTCCGCCCAGAGATAACCCGGCAAGGACAGCCTTGTAGCTCATGTTCCTGGCCAGTTGAATGGCGTCTTCTACAGCGCTCTCTTCAGTTGGATAGGACAGGTAGCGACAGCCGCCGAGCGCTGGGCCTTTTCGGCTGCTGTGAATCGCGATCACCGCCTTCAAGCCGGTACCGGGCTCGACCATCATGTGCAGTGATTGCACGCGTGAGCTTTGCATGAGAGCGAACATGGGCAATGCTCCCTTTTTCGTACTGGCGAGTATAGGCGCTGGATGAAAAAAGGAAGGCACCTGCCGCGGCATCCTGACGAGGGACAGTTACTGGGCCCCGGCCACGAATCATCGCTGGACGAAGGCGCCAGTCAGGGGATAAAACAGAGCCAATGGTTAAGTTTTCGCGTCGCCCGATACCGCCGGAGAAGTCGATGAGTCCGCGCCAGCAATGCCTTGCCTGTCTGCAGCAGAATCCGCCGTCCACGTTTGAAGCGGCCTTGTGGATTGCGGCAGAACACGATGAACAGGTTGATTTCCAGGCCTTCCACGACCAACTGGCCACGCTGGAGCGCAGCATCGGCGCTGCGCTTCCCATGCTGCCGGCGACTGAACTCGCTCAGCCTTTGCTGCGGCAACTGGCGGCACTGGGTTTCCAACAGGACGATGCCGCTCAACCCAAGCCTCAAGCGGCGATGCTTCACAAGATCATTGAGCGGCGTCGAGGCCAGCCGCTGGGGCTGGCATTGGTTGCACTTCACATTGCCAAGCGTCTCGATATTCCACTTGAAGGGGTCAATTTCCCGGGGCACTTTCTGCTGCGTGTGCCACGTGCCGATCATTCGCTTGACCCCTGCGGCGGGCGCAGGCTGTACCCAAAGGACTGCCGGGAGTTGCTGCTGCGTCAATTCGGCCCGAACGTGCCATTGATGGCCGAGCACATGACAACCGCAACCCCTGCGGCAATGCTTCAACGCTTGTCGCGAAACCTGCGCTATTTGCACCAGTTAAACGACGACTTGATCGCGGCACTCAAGGATGCAACGCGGGTGATGGAACTGGGTCAGGCCAACACCAGCGATTATCTCGCTCGCGCCAGCCTGTACCAGCATCTGGATTGCCCGCAGGCCGAACGCTTCGATCTGGAGCATGCATTAATGTTGAGTGAAGATCCGGTGCAGAAACTGCGCCTCACCCAGCGCTTGCAATCGCTGCCCAGCGGGCGCGCTATTCATTAACCGGTCTGGGCGGCCAGTTTTTTCACTGCCCACTGGCCGACCTTTACAATCAGCGCCTTATCGTGGGTAACGACTGTCTTGACGCCGGCGCCTCCCATTAGTGCTCCATAGACTGCGGCCCCAAAAAACCAGGACGCGGTCGCGCGGTCGCCGTCGTGATAGGCGAGCAAACCCCGTTGCATATCGATGGTCAGGTGAAGCCCCGTCCATGCGAGGGCTGCGCCAGGGAACGGCATCAGCAGCGCGGCCCCAAGCAACCTTACAATAGAATAAGTCTTTTCAATCCAGCGCTCCGTCGTACTCCTGGTCTGGGCATCGACATCGGCAACGATCCGACTGATCTGTTCGTCGTAAAGATCGTGGATGTCCGTGACCCGATCGGTGTTCTGATGCTCCGGGTTTTCAATGGTAATCCACCGCCCCGGGAGGTTGCGGTCCATTGCATCAAAGAGAGACCCGACAGTGGGTTGTCCCTTGTACGGAACACGAAGGTAGTAATAGCGGCGCATGTCAGGCGAACCCAAGAGTTCCACATAGTTAGTCAGTTTTCTGAAACTGATGCCGTCCGGAGCATCGGGCGTATATAACAAATTGAAGTCGCCGTCTGGGGAGCTGAAATCGCGAAGCATATACACGCCTTGTACGGTGTAACCGGCGAAGCGGAACATAGCTGCGCTACTGCGCTTGATACGGTCTTGCAGCCCTTTGTTTTGCTCGAGCACCTGTTTATCCAGCGAAACAATGAGCTGCACTAGCCACTGGTACTGCGCGGTTGATAAATGACCTTTTAAAAACTCCCGCATTGCTGCCAGGCGCATATCGAACTGTAGACGCCTGCCGAACAGTGCTCGGCGATAGTGGTACTGCTCGTGAGATGAGTTCAAAAACTCCTGCCGGATCCATTGGATGTAGCGCTCACCCAACGCCGCCTCACGCAGCGCCTTGTCCACTCGCTGGGCAAAGTAAAGGGGCAGTGCCCTCAAGTCCTGTCCCACCGATGAATACATAGGTGCCTTGGAAGTGAACGCGTACTGATCCGAAAACCCTTCCATAAACAAGCTAGTCAGGGACCTGAGCCGGGAGTACTCGGTGAAGTCCGGGGTTGCGACGTAATCGGCGTTGTCCAGATCCACGAAGATCGTGTCGGTATCGACGCGTTCGCCCACGCCCTGGCTGCTGATGTAATCGTTGAGCAGCTTGCTGCCTTCGCGCCTGGCAAATTGTTCAAATGACACCATTGCCTGAGTTGTGTGTACGAAAGCCTTGTCCAACTCGTTGATCCGATTTTCCAGCAACGCCAGGGCGCCACGGTTAGCGTAGGTGGTTTCGTGAGTGAACCCCACCAAAGCAGATTCATCGCGCGTCAATGCCCGCTCGATTTTGTGGCTAGTGGCATCTGAGAGGCGCTCCTCGAAGTTGTCGCCGTCCAGCTCGTGGAACACCACACTGGACTCACTCCACAATGTGCCCTTGCGACGCACTTTTTCCAGGAAGTCGGAATGGTCAGGCTCAGTGGTTATGGCGCTTTGGTCGAGCAAATAGCGGGCGCCCGCATCGGCCGCCAGCCAGCGGCCGACTTCAATGGACAACTGGCGCCATGAGTTGAATCCAAACAGGTCCTGGCCGCCTGGCGCACCGGGGGCATAGAGCGCGTAATGATCGTCGCCTGCCGCATCCCGGCTACGGAATACCAGAATATCTTTGAAGCGTACGCCATTGACGGCCAGTTTCAGGCTCCCCAGGGTCATCACCACATCGTCTTGGACAATGTCCGCGCGCACACCATGAATCAGATCCAGGCTTCGCTCGCCCACCAGGTGTCCTTGCAGCAAAGCAGCCATGGTGCTAAGTGCCAGAGCAGCGTCCCGCCTATGGGTCAGGGCGCGCAGGGTCCGCTCATGGGTTAGCCGCGCTCTAAGCTGCTGTCGGTAGCGGCGCTGGACATCCAGTTCATTGAGCATTGTCTTCACAAAACCGAATGTGAACGCAGGGTTCGCATGTACCGCAGGGAGAATCACCTCGCCGTCGCCTGAAACTGTGGGCAGGCCGAGCATAGCGAACTCAATCAGTGATTTGCAGTTTTGGATCGAGAACGCACCGCTCTGGATATCGAATTCGTCCGACAAGCTGATCATCACCTGCTGCACGTCAACCGAGTAACCCAGATGCTTGCGCACATAGCGGCCAATCTCATTACGAGCAAATACCTCCAGCGATTCCAGCCCGTCCATCAGGGCATCAACGGCCTGCTTGCGCTCGGTGTATTGGCGATCGAGCTTCGCATAGAGCTCGCGATCCGCAGGCTCTGCGTATTTCAGCCATTGCGGCTGAGCAAGGTCCTCGGCACGTACAGAAAGGCTCTTGAATCGATGCCCCATCGCCTCATCGACATGAGCACACACCTGCACTTCACTGACCTTTTTCAAAAAAGCCGGGTAGCTGTCGCTGCTCGCTTTGGCCTGTTGCACCAGAAAATCGAAATCCCTGGCCTGTTTGTTACGAAGGCCCGCCACATGGCAGTGCAGCATTGGCTCTACACAAGGCTCGTAATCGAGGTCATCGTTGCCGACGACGTGGTTTTCAGGCAACCGCGCCAAGTCCGATAAACACAGGGTTTTCAGCAACGGGTCTTGGCCCGATGTGCCGGACAGTCGCCGAGCCAATTGGCTGTTGAGTTCAGAAAAGGACTCATACCGTTCAACCCCGCCTGCGGCCATGAGCAGATAGCATGGGCCGGACGTATGACGCGCATCTGCAGCATTTTCGTCCTGTGTGACCGCGAAGACCGAAAGCAGTGGTGCTGTCATTTCACCCGGCAGGCGCAGGGATATCTTGAAAAGCCCGCCAGTGGGTTGATGGCTGAGTACGTGTACGAGGCGGTTTTTCTCCTCCTTGTTGAGTCGTTGCTCAGTGAATTGAAACTCGATGTCGTGATTGAGTGCCGATTGATGATGCCTGCTGATGACTTGGTGGCGGGCTGCACTTTTCCCTTCAGCCGGTGACGTCTCATGGCTATCCCATGCCAAGGCGAGCGCCCCGTGATAGGCCCCGGGAAACTTCGCCAGGACCTGACTAAAAACACTCTTGATCGTGATGAAGTCTTTTTCTGCCACCCGATGCTGCGCCTCGGCGCTCTCGTGGTGGTAATACAAAGCCTGGATTTTCGGATCGAACGCTTTAGCTCCCGACGTCATTGCCTGAATTAGTGCATCAGTAAGCGAGCACGAACCTTGCGCCGTTTGGGGCGCGGATGGACCGTTCAGAAAAATAATGTCCGGGTTCCACACCTGTACACGCCCGCGCAGGAAACCTGAAAGGCGGTCGAACGCGACGTCCCGAAGCGAAGGGAGGTCTTCCAGTACCGAGGTGCATTGCGAGCAGGCGGTCGTAAAGGCGAGAAGGTGCTGAGTAGCGGTGTGCTGTTGAGCAGCACCTGTACTGTTGGAGTGAATTACAGCAGATAGATCATTCATGGATACAGCTCCGATTAGGAACGGCCACGCCCACCAGCATCCAGCCGATGAGTACAACGTAAACCATTCGAGAGCTCCATTTCAGACCTTTGCTGAGCATCGAAAGCGGTACATATTGCTTGGCTGACGATGTTGAACCGACGCGGTTTGCAGGAAATAAACCTGGTGGAAGGCCGCCGAGAGTCTTGTCCTACTGTTGCGATGTCAGTAAGAGCCGGGATGGAATCGAATTGCTTTCGTCATCCGGGGGTCCCACATTGGGTGCACTTTGATTTGAACAAATGTCGCCGTATTTAGCGGACACGATTGCAGCGGCTGTTTTTTAGAGTTTCTACGCCGATTATTTCGGTAGATGTAGAAGCTCAGAGAAATCCCACAGCATATTAAGCAACATTCCTACTCAAACTTCTGTTTAAACATTAGTCATCACAGTGAGGTGAGAACACCCACCCTGATAACTCAATGAATGACTAATGGAGCTTCACGATGTTTACAAAAAAAATGATTACGCTGACCCTGGCGGCATGCCTGACGTCGCTCGCCGGTGCGGCAACTGCGCAACCTGCAGCAAATACCTTCAACTTCTGCACGAAAAAGTCCGGGTCAACTTCGTCGGGTCACGTAGGGGCACAGCAAGAAAAGGTGATCTACGGGCCGTATAAGGTGACGTGCGGGACTACTTCCCATCATTTCAACGTGAAAGGTGCGTCAGGACAAGTCCCCGTTATCGTCCAGCAGTTGAAAAACGGCGGCTGGGCTTCCATCACTGCAGCGACGTACGACCCTTCAGGCCGTTTCGGAGCCGGCATATTTCGGCTGGTAATCGATAACCGACAGAGCAACACGTCAGTCAGCTATACCGGGGCCTTTGTCGTTCCCATGTAATAACCAAGCGCCTGGGGCTAGCTGGATATGGCCCCAGACGTTATCCCTCGTTTAGGCGCGGATATTGACCAATGACCGCTCGCGAGGACGCTTCATATATTCCTCCAACGCCATCACCACAGACAAAGAAGTTTTTAGCTCAACCAGGGCGCCTCGAGCATGCTCATTGCCGTCTCTGATGGATTCCTGCAACTGACTAAGCTGCTTGCTGAAAAACTCATATACATTGACCTCCTTACCCATGTTGATTTCATTCCCCATCGAGTCGAACTCGACATCAATGCTCGACATGGCACCAATAAGATCCCCATCTATTATCCCTCGCTCGGCAAGCAGAACGCCCAGTTCCATCAGCTCTTTGTTGCTGGTCCTGCGCGGGTCAAATCCGCTCAGGCTGATGTTCAGCCCCTCCAGTTTTTTGATGCCTGGAATGTTCTCGTCCGCCCAGTACTGACGCACCTTCTGCTTGACCGCTTCCTCCTCGGGGCTGAGGCCGGACCTGACTTTGAATCGCTGGTCCGGTATGGCCACATAAACACTTAACCGCTCCTGTACCTTAATCAAATTGCCAATCATGAAACCTCCTGAAATTCGCTTGTTCTCAGGAGGTGTCGGGTAATCGAAGGCTGGGTTTAGGCTGAAAAGCCAAAGACGGGATCATTGCCTTATTTAGAGACCTGTCCTACATCGCCGCAAATAATGCTCCTACAAAAAAGGCCAAATCGATCTCTCGAGTTGGCCTTTGTATATTCGAACGACTGATCAGCCGAACCTCTGCAGATTCGCCATCATCTCTTTAAGAGCTTCGGCGCTGTCCGCCGGATGCACAGCGTTGCTGAAGTCACTGATGGATGCCCATTGCGCCGCGACATCTTGCGGTGAAAAGCCTGCATGCGGGTCAAAGCCGGCACCCAGGCTACGCTCCCAGCGGACCTTGCCCATCCAGCCGCCACCCACTTCATACAACCCGCCGCTGTCAGGGCACTGCTCGCTGCCCAAAAAAACCACCAGCGGGCTGACCAACTCAGGCTTCAGCAGATCGAACACGCTGGCCGGGATCAAGCCTTCGGTCATACGAGTCCCGCCGGTCGGAGCGATGGCGTTGACCAGAATGTTGTTCTTGCGCCCTTCAATGGCGAGCGTGCGCGTCAACCCGTAGAGGCCAAGCTTGGCCATGCCGTAGTTGGCCTGTCCAAAATTGCCATAGATGCCAGACGTGGACGACGTGAAGATGATGCGTCCATAGTTCTGTTCTCGCAGATGGGGCCAGGCAGCGCGGGTAACCTTGTAGGCGCCTTCGACGTGAACGCGGTAAACCAGGTCCCAGTCGGTGTCTTCCATTTTGGCGAAGCTTTTGTCACGCAGGATGCCTGCGTTGTTGACCACTACGTCCACCCGGCCATAGGTGTCGAGCGCATTCTGAACGATCTTGTCGCCATCGGTGACCGAGTCGTGATTGGCGACTGCTTCGCCGCCCTCATCGAGGATTTCCGCGACCACTCGATCCGCCGCCGAGGCATTGGCACCTTCGCCGTGGGCCGAACCGCCGAGGTCGTTTACGATCACGCGCGCGCCGTGTCGCGCAAACAGCAAGGCATGCGCGCGCCCGAGCCCGCCACCCGCACCGGTGACGATCACTACCTTGCCTTCGAAATCCATGGACTCACTCATGTCGCTCCCCCTGATGATGATGCCGGCTCTATCCTGGGTCCTGAGCCCGTCAGGCGTCAGTACCAGCATAAGCGGGCGAACTGTCAGCGAGTGTCAACGACTCGCTGTCAGGTCACAATCAATAGGGGGCGCGCTGAATAATGGCCGATAACGCCCAAGGATGGATGAGCCCATACTCACGCTGGTAATGGGTCGTCGCAAGCCGCCATGGCAAGAGCGTCAAGCGGCCGCGTCATACAGCAGCATCAGTCAGGCATCAGGCGTTCAGGTGCCTGATGAACTCGGCAAGCCAAGGCTCGGCATCGCTTTCAGGCGTGACGGTTTCGCTGGCATCCAGACGCAGCATCTCCCGCACCTCGCGTATACCCAGTTCGCCGAACAGCTCACGCATCAATTCTCCGCCCGCACAAAAGGTATCGCCGTAACTCGCATCGCCCAATGCGATCACTCCACCGGGCAGCCCACGCCAGTCAGCGGGCAGGGCATCACGGATCTGATGGTAGAGCGGCTGGATGTTGTCCGGCAGCTCGCCCATTCCGGTCGTTGAACTCACCGCCAGAAGAGCGCCTGGCGCAAACGCCTGCAACTCGGCAAGCGTGGCGCGCGGGTTGAACAACACCTCATACCCTGCATATTTAATGATCTGTTGCGCATGCCGAGCCACTTCTTCCGCCGCGCCGTAGACCGAGCCTGCAATGATCGCGACCTTCATTGTTCATCCTGTGACGTAAGAATTTCAGACATTATGCCGCAGCAGGGTCCCGAATTTCGCATTGCGATTTTGTGAATCACCCGTCTGGCAGCAATCGGGCACCGCCAGCGAACTGCTACCAGAAATGATTTTCAACGATAGCAGTGAGCACCTGTCCAATCTCCATCAGTCAGGCTCCTTCCATGCCGGCTTCGCTCATTCGGCGACGACGTTATGCAGCCCGGCGCAAAGGGGTCGAGTTATGCAGCAAAGTGGCGCAAGCTCGGCTGGAGATGCGAATCCTGAAGGGGTAACATTCAGCAACTGACGAGCGGTCGCAACCAAACTGCGAACGATCTGTCTGCTTTCTCAATAACCGGTTAATCGAGCCTGGCCATGCAGCGCGACAATCTCCTCACGCCTGATGAACTGGAGTTCATCCAGAAGATGCAGCACAACCCGACGCTGAATTTGCGGGACAAATCCAGCAGTCTGGTGGTGAATGGCGGCGTGCAGATCCAGGATCTGCTCACTCGCCTGGCGGCGCATGAGCAAGTCACGATCCAGGCTCAGTTCGACAATCAGCAAATGACCTTTCCCCTCCACTTGGTGGAAGACGAATTTCATGCGCTGCACCTGGAGTTGGGCGCACCGAGCATCTTCGAAGAAGGCCCGCGGATTCGCCCCTGGCGCCTGACCCTGCCCGAGCCGGTGCCGCTTGAAACCGAGAAAGGCTCACCGACAGCGCTGTGGGTTCATGAGATTTCCTTCAAGGGCATTCTGCTGGAGATACGCAAGCAAACCAAACCGCCAAAGTCCTTTGCTGCCTTTTTCACGCCGTTGGGCGACGCTCCCATCGCACTGCGCGGTACCTTTGAGCGCTTGACCCAACATGGGCTTGCCGCGTATCGCCTGAGTCAGAACAGCAAGGAAGATACGGAGCGCCTGCGCCAGTACATCCTTCAAGAGCACCGCAAGATTCATCCTTCTATGCACCTCTGAGGCTACTGGCCCATCGGGCTCCGCTGCCTTTCGCTGTCCGCCGACAAACACCTCTGGCTTTATCGCAAGATTCAGGAATAATCCTTGCTTGCTTTTTCCAGCGAAGCTGACGCAGTGCCACCACCCCGGCGCAGTGTCACGTGGTTTCCCTACCCGGGAAGCTCACTTGTTTATCGGAGATACACAATGTCTACCTCTCCCGTCACGCTGATGGTTGCCCGTCGCGTCGCCCATGGCCGCTACCAGGAATTGATCGCCTGGCTGCACGAAGGCGAACAACTTGCCACTGACTTCCCCGGCTATCTCGGCTCAGGCGTGCTTGCACCGCCGCCAGGGGATGACGAATTCCAGATTATTTTCCGCTTTGCAGACGAGGCCACCATGCACGCATGGGAGCATTCTGCATCCCGACGCTCCTGGCTGGTGCGCGGCAGCGGTCTGTTTGCCAAAGACTCGGTACACCGCGTCAGTGGTATCGACGGCTGGTTTGGTGCCGCAGGCCAGCGCCCGCCCCGGTGGAAGCAGGCGGTCGCCATCTGGCTGGCCTTTTTCCCGGTGTCGCTGATATTCAACTTCGTACTGGGTCCGCTGCTTGGCCAACTGGAGCTCTTGCCGCGCATCATGATCAGCACACTCATCCTCACTCCGCTGATGGTGTTCTGGTTCATCCCGCTGTCGACCCATCTGCTGGCAGGGTGGCTGCACAGCAATGCGCCCGCTCAGGTCAACGGTACGGAATCAGCGTCCACTCGCTGAAACGCAGTAGCGGCCTCGCGCGAAGTGGCCTGCCGCGTGCGGCGCTCAGCGTTCCGGGCATCGCCCCTGACAAAACATGTACAGCCATCTGCCGGTTGTACAAGAAGCGGCCGTTGGGTTAACTTGCCTTACGGTCTACCCTGACGGCGACTTCATGGCAGTTAATGCAACGATCTCCGCTTCTCGACCGACCTCCCCTCCCTGTTTTTTTGATGCGTGACAATCATGGCCTGCTCCCCTGCTCCTGTCCTGATAACTGGCGCCAGCCAGCGCGTCGGCCTGTATTGCGCCGAGCGCCTTTTGGCGGAGGGCCAGCCCGTCATCATCACGTACCGCAGCGACCGCCCAGGTGTGCGACAGCTCGAAGACCTCGGCGCAGTCGTCCTGCAGGCGGACTTCTCCTGCGAGGCCAGCGTGCTGGATTTCATTGCACGCCTGAAAGATCGTACAGACTGCCTCAGGGCGATCGTTCACAACGCATCAGACTGGCTGGCCGAGAGCACACATGACGAGGCGGATGTGTTCACGCGCATGTTCAGCGTCCATATGCTGGCGCCTTATCTGATCAACCTCCATTGCGCCGATTTGCTGCGGCGATGCGAGAAAGCCGACATTGTTCACATCAGCGACGACGTCACCCGCAAAGGCAGCAGCAAGCATGTCGCCTACAGCGCCAGCAAAGCGGGGCTGGAAAACCTGACGCTGTCCTTCGCAGCAAAGTTTGCCCCCCATATCAAGGTCAACGGCATCGCCCCGGCCATGCTGATGTTCCAACCCGACGACGATGCAGCCTATCGCCTGCGCACGCTGGATAAATCGGCCCTCGGAATCGAGCCTGGTGCCGAGGTGATTTACCAGAGCGTGCGCTACCTGCTGGATAACCCCTACGTCACCGGCACCACGCTGACCTTAAACGGCGGACGGCACCTAAAGTAAGTCGCCCCGAGGAATCATTGATGACCCTGTCACTGCCACAGCATTACCGTGAAATCCTCGTCGGCCTGGGTGAAGATCCTGAACGCGAAGGGTTGCTGGATACACCCAAGCGCGCAGCCAAGGCCATGCAGTATCTTTGTCATGGCTACGAGCAAACCCTGGAAGAGATCGTCAACGGTGCACTGTTTGCATCCGAGAGCGACGAGATGGTCATCGTCAAGGATATCGAGTTGTACTCGCTGTGCGAGCATCACCTGCTGCCCTTCATCGGCAAGGCTCATGTTGCCTATATCCCCACCGGAAAGGTCCTGGGGCTGTCGAAGATCGCCCGCATCGTCGACATGTTCGCGCGGCGCCTGCAAATTCAGGAAAACCTGACGCGACAGATCGCCGATGCCATCCAGGATGTCACCAAGGCAGCAGGCGTGGCGGTGGTGATCGAGGCCCAGCACATGTGCATGATGATGCGCGGTGTTGAAAAGCAGAACTCGACCATGAACACTTCGGTGATGCTCGGCGCCTTCCGCGAGTCGACCACCACCCGAATGGAATTTTTGCAATTGATCGGACGGAGCAAGTAGTCCATGGCAAGACTCGAACCCGGCACAGCACGCATCAGGGTCAAAGACCTGTGCCTGCGTACGTTTATCGGCATCAACGAAGATGAGATTCTCAACAAGCAAGATGTGCTGATCAATCTCACGATCCAGTACGCGGCGCAGGAAGCGGTGCGCGACAACGATATCGACCATGCGCTTAATTACCGCACCATCACCAAGGCGATCATCCAGCACGTGGAAAGCAATCGCTTTGCCTTGCTCGAGCGCCTGACGCAGGAGGTGCTTGACCTTGTGATGAGCCATGAAGCGGTTCAGTACGCCGAGGTCGAGGTGGATAAGCCTCACGCGCTGCGTTTCGCCGAATCGGTATCGATCACGCTCGCGGCGGCGCGCTGAGCCTTCGCGCCGTCACTCTGGCGCGCTTGCCCACCCCTACTGCCGCTTTTATCATCGTCCCACGTTATTCATCTACAGAGCCCGCCATGACCGAGCAACAACGTCTTGAACTTGAAGCCGCCGCTTTCCGCCGTCTGGTAGCGCACCTGGACAGCCGCAAGGACGTGCAGAACATCGATCTGATGAACCTCTCCGGTTTTTGTCGCAACTGCCTGTCCAAGTGGTACAAGGCCGCCGCTGACGAGAAGCACATCGAGATCACACTTGATGACGCCCGCGAAGTGGTTTACGGCATGCCTTACAGCGAGTGGAAATCCACCTACCAGAAAGAAGCCAGCCCGGAGCAACAGGCCGCTTTCGCCAAGGAACCGAAGCATGACTGACCTGAGCGCACTGCGTGCCAGCCTTGCCAGCGGCAATCACCTTTTTGCCGACACGCTCGCGTTTGTGGCCGCGCATTACGATTACCAGCCTCAGGCCTTCAGCAACGGCCCGGTGGAAAACGCAGCGGGTCAGAACGAAGGCTCTTGCAAGACACTTGGCATGGCACTGCTGGAAGGCCTGAGCGATGAGGAAGCGCTGCTGGCGTTTGGCGAACATTATCGCGCCGTGCTCGCAACCCCCGGGGGGTCGGACCATGGAAACATTCGGGCGTTGATCGCTAACGGACTGGCAGGCGTGCAATTCTCGGCCGAGCCTCTCAAGCGTAAGGTCTGATTGCCCTGCCCTACAAAAGCGCGCTTGCAGGACATAAAAAAACCGGCTCAATGAGCCGGTTTTTTTGTGCCTGAATGCCTGATCAGAACGAGACGTTGGCCAAGCCGTCCAGGTAGCGCTCGACGTCCAGTGCAGCCATGCAGCCTGCACCTGCCGAGGTGATGGCTTGACGGTAGACGTGATCTGCCACATCCCCGGCGGCAAACACACCATCAACGCTGGTAGCCGTCGCGTTACCCTCACGGCCACCTTGAACAACCATGTAGCCGTCCTTGAGCGCCAACTGGCCCTCGAATAGCGACGTGTTCGGCGTATGGCCAATGGCAATAAATACGCCGTCGACCTTCACTTCGTCATAGCTGCCGTCGTTGTTTTTCAGACGCGCACCGGTCACGCCCATGGTGTCGCCCAGAACTTCGTCGAGAGTAGAATTGAGCTTGAGCTCGATCTTGCCTTCGGCCACGCGCGCATGCAGCTTGTCGATGAGGATTTTCTCGGCGCGGAAGGTCTCGCGACGGTGAATCAGAGTCACCTTGCTGGCGATATTGGCGAGGTACAGCGCTTCCTCGACGGCCGTGTTGCCGCCACCGACAACGGCGACCGGCTTGTTGCGATAGAAGAAACCGTCGCAGGTTGCGCAGGCCGAAACGCCTTTGCCCATGAACGCTTCTTCGGAAGGCAGGCCGAGGTAACGAGCGCTTGCCCCGGTAGCGATGATCAGCGCGTCGCAGGTGTAGGTCGCATTGTCGCCTTTCAGGCTGAACGGCTTGCCGGCCAGGTCCACAGCGTTGATGTGGTCGAAAACGATCTCTGTCTCGAAGCGCTCTGCGTGTTCGCGCATCCGCTCCATCAGTGCCGGGCCTGTGAGGCCATGGGGGTCGCCCGGCCAGTTGTCGACTTCGGTGGTGGTCGTCAGCTGACCACCTGCCTGCATCCCGGTGATCAACAGCGGCTTGAGGTTGGCGCGAGCGGCGTAGACCGCAGCGCTGTAACCGGCTGGGCCGGAGCCAAGGATAATCACTCGCGAATGACGTACATCAGACATGACACACTCCTATTGACCGGCCATCGTTACGTGTGGTCGGAGTCACTTGAACTGAACCGGCGTACCGGTTGGAAGGGTTGGCTTGGCGGGGCCACCCGTGTAAGGCACCCGCTCATCCTGAAAATGCACTCGCAACGTGAGACACGATGCGACAAAACTTGCCCGCAAGCTTATCGGGGCGAGGAAGATTAAGGAAATATCGTTTCACAATCCAGCCCATAGGCCAGCGCTATGCGCGCTGGCTTCACAGCGGCGATGATTATGCTCAGACCCTGCCGCCGCAGGAGTGTTTCAGTGAGTGTCGCCGGACCCGCTGTGCTTCCGCCCGCGAGGCAAAGCCGGTAAGGTCGGCGCGACATCATTGACTGGAGGCACCCATGCCTGCACCCGCCCTTTCCGGCCCTCAATACCTGCGCGAAGGTCTGAAGCTGGTGCTCAGCCCCGGCCTGCGACTGTTCGTCCTGCTGCCACTGGCGATCAATCTGGTGCTGTTCAGCGCCATGATCTACTTCGCCGGCCATGAGTTCAGGCTGTGGGTGGACTCCTTCATGCCCACCCTTCCCGGCTGGCTCAGCTTTCTGAACTACATCCTGTGGCCGTTATTCGTCGTGCTTGTGGCCTTGATGGTGTTCTTCACCTTCACCATGATCGCCAACATT
This sequence comes from Pseudomonas lutea, assembly GCF_000759445.1. NCBI lineage: Bacteria > Pseudomonadati > Pseudomonadota > Gammaproteobacteria > Pseudomonadales > Pseudomonadaceae > Pseudomonas > Pseudomonas lutea. The sequence continues at coordinate 371,237 of NZ_JRMB01000003.1, read as the reverse complement.
ATTGCCGCGCCGTTCAACGGATTCCTGTCTGAAAAGGTAGAAGTGGTCTTGCGCGGGACGGACGACTTCCCGGCGTTCAGCTGGGGCGAACTAATCGAAATGATCCCGCGCACCCTGAGCCGTGAAATGCGCAAGCTTGGCTACTTTCTGCCCCGTGCCATCGGGCTGTTCATCCTCTCGTGGATTCCGGTGGTGAACTTGATCGCTGCGCCGCTGTGGCTGATGTTCGGCGTCTGGATGATGGCGATCCAGTACATCGACTACCCCGCCGACAACCACAAGATGAGCTGGCAGGACATGCTTGCCTGGCTTCGCGCCAAGCGTTGGCAAAGCATGAGTTTTGGCGGGATCGTTTATCTGGTGCTGCTGATCCCGGTGGTCAACATCCTGATGATGCCAGCTGCGGTGGCGGGCGCGACGTTATTCTGGGTGAGGGAACGCGGTGCGGAGACACTGGCAGAGCGCATTCGCTGATGCAGAGAAAAGGCCTCGATGGAGGCCTTTTCTGTGTGAGTGCAGGATCTACCAGTGTAGCTACTCGCTCATCTGGCTAAAGGCCACGGCTGGAGAAATACATTCTGATAGATTCAATCATCACAACGATAATTATCACAACTGCCCAGCACATTAAGCCCAGCATCGCCCATATACCTTCACCGAAGGTAGAACCACACTTGCAGCTTCCTTCGGCGTCGCGGTTCAGCTGGTTAATGAACGACTGCACTCTGAGCATGATCAGGAACTGTGCGAACGTCGAAATGACGGATATCCCTAACGGGATAAGTCCTAGGCCTGCCGAAGCGCCACCTCGCAAGCCTGCTGCGATGCCATGGACAAACACGACAAGGGACGGCGCCAGCGCGAGGAGAATCATGGCTGCCGCAAGCGCGCCCCAATAAGGCACCCCTCGCTGCCCTTTTTCTTTAAGCAACGCGTCCACTTTGCCAAACATGGACGGCACAAAAAACAACGAGAAAATCGCACGCGGGACCGGCCAGATCGGTTTCGCCGAATACGCTTTGTAACGCGACCAGTTTTTGTAATACCAGTAGAGCCCATACAGCCCGCAGGTGATCAGCATCATCACCGTCAGCTTGATCAGCGACACGGTATAAAACGGCGGGCCGCTTGTAGGCAAAGCCGTCAGGTCGGCAGCAGGTGGCGCATTGAATTGCTCGGACACAGCGTTTCCTCCAGAAGTTGAGGCGACGCATGCTAAAGGTGGAAACACTCTTTTAATCAACCCGGGAAAAATCAGGACGATTCCTACGACGGTATTCGCCACGTCCCACAGCCTTCCTGTTTAACCATGGACATGCCCACTCCGGGCGAGCATTTGCCGACCCTTTTGTACCAATCGGCATAACCATCCCGAGGAGTTACACGCCCATGGAATCCACACCGAGCACTCCGATCAAAACAATCACCAGCCCTGGCTCCTCCCTGATGGACAGGCGCACGAAGCCGGAACCCAATGCCCCCGCCTTCATGCAAGCACTGGCTCAGGCCACCCAGCCGTTCGTTTCACAGACCCTCAAGGCTGAAGCCGCGAACCTTGCCAGGCCCAGCGAGCCCCGCTCGCCCCTGCAACTCATCAGCCTGAACCCGGTGCAGACCCATTACGAGCCAGCGCCGGCCGCCTTCGAGCGCATCGGTGGGTCACGGCTGGTGCCATTCACCGTCGGCGAGTGACACGTCCGGTAGCCCGCAGCCTTGCTCGAACCCGACCGCTCTGGATCGTCTTATCAAATGGTCAGGCTCGAGCGAAGCCATATTGCTTCTGGTTGGTCATTTGCGGTCACAAATCCATCACCCAACGGCCACACAAGCGCAATGCTGTGCTCGGAAACTGCTGGCATGAGTAAATCCCTGCACATCACTCTGATCACCGAGACCTATGCGCCCGAGATCAACGGCGTGGCCAACACGCTCAGTCGCCTGTGCGATGGCTTGCGCGTGCGCGGGCATCGGGTCGAGGTGATCCGGCCGCGGCAAAACGACGATGGGCTACGCGCGGCGGAAGCCGATTTGATGCTGTGCCGCGGCTGGCCCATACCCGGGTATCCGGGGCTGCAGTGGGGACAGTCGTCGATGCACAAGTTGCTGCGCCGCTGGCAGCGCAATCGCCCCGACGTGCTGTATATCGCGACGGAAGGGCCGCTGGGGCTTTCGGCGCTGCGGGCGGCACGCCGGCTTGGGATTGCCATCGTCAGCGGCTTCCATACCAATTTCCAGCAATATACGCGGCAGTACGGGCTGAGTTTCCTGACCCGGCTGATGACCACCTATTTGCGATGGTTTCACAACCGCTCCAGCGCAACACTGGTGCCCAGCTTTACCCAGAAGACCGAGCTTGAACGACGGGGCTTTGAACGCCTTGAATTGCTGTCGCGCGGTGTGGACTGCCAATTGTTTCACCCCTCGAAACGTTCGAGCGCCCTGCGCGAAAGCTGGGGACTGGAAACGGGGGATACGGCGGTGCTGCACGTGGGTCGGCTGGCTGCGGAAAAGAATCTCGGCCTGCTGAAGCCCACCTTCGACGCTCTGGTCAGCACTTACCCCGAGAAGAATCTCAAGCTGGTGATCGTCGGCGACGGACCGGTCAGGTCAATGCTGGAGGGCCAGCTCCCCGATGCCATCTTTTGCGGCACACAGCGCGGCGATGCGCTGGCGGCCCACTACGCATCGTGCGACCTTTTTCTGTTTCCCAGTCTGACCGAGACGTTCGGCAACGTGGTGCTGGAGGCCCTGGCGTCCGGCCTGGGCGTGGTGGCCTACGACGAGGCCGCAGCGGCGCAGCACATCCACCACGGCCATAACGGCGCGGTGGCGATGCCGGGCGATGAGGAAGGCTTCATTGATGCGGCCCGATGGATGCTGGAGGATGACGAAACCTTGCGTCGGGTTAGGCTCAACGCCCGCCAGCATGCCAGCCGCCAGGGTTGGGCCGGGATTATCGACGCTTTCGAAAACTACCTGCGAGTGGCGTGCGAGACTCCGCATGGAGTAATTTTGGGCGTTTGATCGTCCACCGTGTGCTCTGCGTGATACAGGTGGGAGTGATCTCGCTCACTCCCACGGCAAGGTCCGATGCCGATGACTCTCTTAAGCAACACCGGACCGGTTGGGCACCGACCCTCAGTCCAGTCGAGTCAACGCCTCACGACTGAACGGCAGGATGTCGTGCTCGCGCCCTTCTCTTACCTTTAAAGCCCAGTCCGGGTCGACCAGCAGCGCCCGGCCCACCGCTACCAAATCAAATTCCTCGTCGCCCAGACGCTTGAGCAGATTTTCCAAGCTCGCTGGCTGTGCGACCTTGTCGGTGTTGACCATGAACTGCAGAAACTCTCCATCCAGGCCTACGCTGCCCACGGTGATGGTCGGTTTGCCCGTGAGCTTGCGCGTCCAGCCAGCGAGATTAAGCTCCGAGCCTTCAAATTCGGGCTCCCAGAAACGCCGTGTAGAACAGTGGAATATATCGACGCCCGCCTCAGACAGCGGCTTGAGGAACGCGTCGAGCTCCTCCACGGTTTGCACCAGACGTGCGCTGTAGTCCTGCTGCTTCCATTGCGAATAGCGAAAGATGATCGGGTAATCCGGCCCGACGGCTTCGCGCACGGCCTGGATCAGCTCAATGGCGAAGCGCGAGCGATGGGCAAGATCACCCCCATACTCGTCGGTGCGCTGATTAGAGCCCTCCCAAAAGAACTGATCGACCAGATAGCCATGGGCGCCGTGAATTTCCACCCCGTCCATGCCGATGGCCCTGGCATCCTTTGCCGCTTGGGCGAACGCCGAGATGACCTCGGTGATGTCTTCTTTGTTCATGCCGTGAACAACGACCTTTCCATCCTTGAGCTTCTCGGTCGGACCATAGGCGGGCACCGCTCCGTCGGGCTCGGTGCCAAGGCGACGTACAGCGCCCACGTGCCAGAGCTGAGGCACTATCTTGCCTCCCTCCTCATGGACGGCCTCGACCACTTTGCGCCAGCCATCGAGTGCATCCGCGCCAAAGAACCTTGGCACGTTGGGGTAGCCATTCGACGCCTTGTGCCCTACCGTCGTGCCCTCGGTGATGATCAAACCCACACCCGCAGCCGCGCGACGGCGGTAGTAATCGATCACCTTTGAATTGGGCACCCCGCCCGGTGAAAACGAGCGAGTCATCGGCGCCATCACGACGCGCGTCGGCAGCTCAAGGCTGCCCAGATGGAAGGGTTTGAAGAGGGCTTGAACGGGCATGCGGGCTTCCTCGGCGTCCGAAAATATGATGAAGGTCATACAGGATGGGCCGAACTGCCGCAGATACGAAGCACTATTGACTGGGGTGATTAAGGTTCAAAAGAGGGACGCAATGCCCGATCAGGGCAGTGCTTTTTCGATGGCAGCGATGACCTTGGGATCATCAGGCGTCGTGCGAGGAGAGAAACGGGCAAGCACCCGGCCGTCCTGGCCTACCAGAAATTTCTCGAAATTCCATGTGATATCACCCGGAAACTCCGCACCTTCCCCCGCCAGCATTTGATACAGACGATCGCGGTGAGGACCGTTGACATCAACCTTGTCACCCAAAGGGAACGTTACGCCATAGTTCAGGGAGCAAAACGTCTGAATCTCCTCCTGAGTGCCAGGCTCCTGACCAGCGAACTGGTTGCACGGAAGCCCGAGAACGCTGAAGCCTCGGTCCTTGTATTTCTGGTACAGGACTTCGAGCGCTGCATATTGAGGCGTAAGGCCGCATTTGGAGGCGACATTCACCACCAGAACCACTTTGCCCTTTAGCGGCGCGAGGGGTAGCTCCTGGCCATCCAGAGCTTTCAACTTCAGCTCGTGAAATACACTCATGAAAACTCCCCTGGAACCTGTTTACCAAAAAAAGCGCCCTGACAGACTGCGAAAACCGCTGTTTTCACAAGACCGCGAGGACGCCTGGCCAGCTCAATCAGCTTAGCAGGACAATCAGTGGTGGTGACCACCTTCGCCATGCACGTGACCGTGGGCCAGTTCTTCTTCGCTTGCATCACGGATGGCAACGATTTTGACATCGAAGTTCAGGCGTTGGCCGGCCAATGGGTGGTTGCCATCGACTGTCACATCGTCGCCGTCCAGATCGCGGATAGTCACGATCTGCATCTGGCCGTCGGGCGCGGAAGCGTGAAACTGCATGCCGACTTCCAGCTCGTCGACACCTTCGAACATGCTGCGGTTAAGCGTGCTGACCAGTTCGGCGGAGTACTCGCCGTAGGCGTCTTCCGGCTCGATGGACACTTTCAGTTCGTCGCCGACATCCTTGCCATCCAGCGCCTTTTCCAGACCCGGGATGATGTTGCCTGCGCCTTGCAGGTAAACCAGCGGCGCGCCGCCGGCAGAACTGTCGATGACCTCACCAGCGTCATTGGTCAGGGTATAGTCAATGGAGACAGCCTTGTTGGCGGCGATCGGCATGGGGCGAGACCTTTTGCAAATAGAGATGAGCGAACAAGTCTAACCAAGCAATCGCGCGAAAGCGAACGCAACTCAGACGGACGGCCCCGATTGGAATCCCTCAAAGCCCCCTCCGCCCAACCAACTATTACCGGGTTTCATCAGGACCTGGACGGCCATTGGGTCGTCGAACTGTCCTGCGGTCACACCCAGCATTTACGCCACGACCCGCCATGGCAATCCCGCCCCTGGGTGCTTGATGCCGAGCAGCGTCTGGCAACTATCGGTCAATGCTTTCGCTGCGGCTGGTGCGCGCCAGGCCCGGTTAACGATAACCTTGTGCCCCGATGAGACGCTGCGACTGAACAGCGTCCTGGTTTATCCGGTCCGATGGCTGAACTCATAGCGCCACGCCCTTTGCACTGCTCATTTTCGAGAAGCCCGCATGCAGACTTTCTTTATCGCGCCCACAGACTTTGGTGTGGGCTTGACGTCCATCAGCCTGGGGCTGGTTCGCACCCTGGAGCGCGCCGGACTCAAGGTCGGTTTTTTCAAGCCGATTGCCCAGCCTCATCCAGGCGATCTGGGCCCGGAGCGCTCGACCGAGCTGATTGCCCGCACGCACGGACTCAAGCCGCCCAAGCCATTAGGGCTTGCTCACGTCGAGCGCCGACTTGGCGAGGGCCAGCTCGACGAGCTGCTCGAAGAGATCATCAAGCTGTATCAGGAAGCCTCGATCGGTCGGGATGTATTGATCGTCGAAGGCATGGTGCCGACACGCAGCGCGAGCTACGCGGCACGGGTCAACCTGCACATGGCCAAGGCGCTGGATGCGGAAGTCATCCTGGTGTCAGCCCCGGAAAACGAGGTGCTGACCGAGCTCTCCGGACGCGTCGAGCTTCAGGCGCAGATGTTTGGCGGACCGAAGGACCCTAAAGTGCTCGGTGTGATCCTGAACAAGGTGCGCACAGATGAAAGCATGGAAACCTTTTCGGCGCGGCTCAAGGAGCACTCGCCGCTGTTGCGCAGCGGCGACTTCCGCCTACTCGGCTGCATTCCGTTTCAGGCGGACCTGAACGCACCGCGCACCCGCGATGTGGCGGATCTGCTTGGGGCTCAGGTCATCAATGCCGGCGATTATGAACAGCGCCGGATGTCCAAGATCATCATTTGCGCACGTACGGTGCTTAACACGCTGCAGCTGCTCAAGCCCGGCGTGCTCGTGGTAACGCCGGGCGATCGCGACGACATCATTCTGGCCGTGAGTCTGGCGACGCTCAATGGCGTCCCTCTGGCCGGGCTGTTGCTGACCAGCGATACCCTGCCTGACCCAAGAATCATGGATCTGTGCCGGGGCGCGTTGCAGGCAGGTCTGCCGGTGCTCTCGGTGAGCACGGGCTCCTATGACACCGCAACGCAGCTCAACCAGCTGAACAAGGAAATCCCCATCGATGACCGCGAGCGCGCGGAGATCATCACCGATTTCGTGGCCAGCCATCTGGATGCCAACTGGCTGCATCAGCGCTGCGGGACGCCGCGGGAAATGCGCCTGTCGCCGGCGGTGTTCCGCTATCAGTTGATACAGCGCGCCCAAGCGGCTAACAAGCGGATCGTGCTGCCCGAAGGTGCCGAGCCTTTGACCGTACAGGCTGCAGCGATCTGTCAGGCCCGTGGCATTGCGCGATGCGTGCTGCTGGCCAAGCCTGAAGAGGTGAACGCAGTCGCCCGGGCCCACGGTATCGAGCTGCCCCAAGGCCTTGAAATTCTCGATCCGGACCAGATACGCGAGCGTTATGTGGCGCCGATGGTCGAGCTGCGCCGCAGCAAAAACCTCAATGCGCCGATGGCTGAACAGCAACTGGAAGACCCGGTAGTCATCGGCACCATGATGCTGGCCCTCGACGAAGTGGACGGGCTGGTGTCAGGGGTTGTTCATTCCACCGCCAATACCATTCGACCGGCCCTGCAACTGATCAAGACAGCGCCGGGCTGCACGCTGGTGTCGTCGGTCTTCTTCATGCTGTTTCCCGAGCAGGTGCTGGTGTATGGCGACTGCATCATGAACCCGCACCCGACAGCCACCGAACTGGCGGAGATTGCCGTGCAGAGCGCCGACTCCGCTGTCGCGTTCGGTCTGTCGCCGCGGGTGGCGATGATCAGCTACTCCAGCGGTAATTCGGCCAGTGGCGAAGAAGTGGAAAAAGTCCGCGAAGCTACGCAGCTGGCGCGGGAGACCCAGCGCGGTCTGTTGATCGACGGGCCGTTGCAGTACGACGCCGCAGCCAACGAAAACGTGGCCCGGCAACTGGCCCCGGACAGCCCGGTGGCGGGTCGCGCCAACGTGTTCGTGTTTCCCGACCTGAACACCGGCAACACGACCTACAAGGCGGTGCAGCGCAGCGCGGATTGCGTCAGTCTCGGTCCGATGCTGCAAGGCTTGCGCAAGCCAGTCAACGATCTGCCGCGTGGCGCTCTGGTTGACGATATCGTCTATACCATCGCGCTCACGGCGATCCAGGCGGCCACCCTGCCGCAATGACGCCGCGCTGCAATATCGTTTGCCCATAATCAACCCGCCGGATCCCACCGGTGGCCGACCCCACCCGGAGTTCGATTTACATGGATTTCCTGCCCGCCCCTTTGCGCGGCGTCATTGCCTCCCTGCTGTTGGCGCTCAACACGATTCTTTGCTGTACACCGTTGTTCATCGTGGCCATCTTCAAACTCTGCCTGCCCTTCCCGGGCGCGCAAAAAGTCACGGACTGGATGATGAGCCACATCCACGAGGCGTGGATCAGCAACAACAATGCCTGGATGAACCTGCTCGGTCATACCCGCTGGCACTTGAGCGGACTGGAGAAGCTGGATTATCAGCATTCGTACCTGGTGACGAGCAATCACCAAAGCTGGGTCGACATCATGGTGCTCCAGTACGTGCTGAACCGACGCATTCGCCCGCTCAAATTCTTTCTCAAACAAGAGTTGATCTGGGTACCGGTGATCGGACTCGCCTGGTGGGCGCTGGGCTTTCCGTTCATGAAGCGATACAGCAAGGCGTACCTGGCCAAACACCCCGAAAAGAAGGGCAAGGACCTGGCGACCACGCGACGCACGTGCGCGAAGTTCCGCAACAATCCGGTGGGCATTTTCAACTTCGTTGAGGGCACCCGTTTTACCGCAGGCAAACATGCGCAGCAGAACTCGCCTTTCCGCCACCTGCTCAAGCCCAAGGCGGGCGGCATCGCTTTCGTGCTGGACGCCATGGGCGAACAACTGGAATCCATCGTCAACGTGACCATTCATTACCCGGCCGGTCGGCCAGGGTACTGGGACTTGCTGTGCGGCAACGTTCGAGAAGTGGTTGCCCATTTCGAGGAGGTGCAGATTCCGCCGCAGTTCATTGGCAAAAGCTACGATCAGGACGATGCCTATCGCCTGGAATTCCAGCAGTGGATCAACGCGCTGTGGGAAGAGAAAGATGCCCTGCTCACGCAGATGCACGCGCAGTATCCGGGTCAGGCCCGTTAACACTTAAAACAAAAACCCCGGCGCAATGGCCGGGGTTTTTTGATGCTGCGTTAACACTTACTGCTGTTGCTGGTATTGCTGGCCTGGAATCGGCTTGAGGTTGACCTCGACGCGACGGTTCTGGGCACGTCCATTGACGTCAGCGTTGCTGGCGATGGGCGAGTCGGGACCGGCGCCGCGCACCGACAAGTGAGCCGCATCAACCCCTTGGGATGTCAGATACGTCGCTACGCTCTGAGCGCGCTGCTGTGACAGGTCCATGTTGTGCTGGCGGCTGCCGGTGCTGTCGGTGTAGCCGACGATTTCGATCATGTTCTGGTTGTACTGCTTCAGCGAGCCCGCGAGATTATTGAGCGGCGAGTAGAAGCTGCTGGCGATGGCTGAAGAGTCGGTGGCAAACGTGATGTTGCCCGGCATCACCAGTTTGATGTTGTCGCCTTCACGCTGAACTTCAACGCCGGTGTTGGCCATGCTGGCGCGCAGCGCGGCTTCCTGTTTATCAGCGTAATAGCCGTAACCGGCCGAAGCAGCACCCACTACGGCGGCGCCGATCAATGCACCTTTGCCACGGTGGTTATGGTCAATGGCAGCACCGGCAACGGCGCCCGCCAGTGCACCCAGCCCACCGTACTTGGCGGTCTTGCTCACGCCACCCGAGTTCTGCGCCTGCCCCTGGTTGTCATAAGGGTTCTGCGTTGCGCAGCCAGAAAGCACGGTAAATGCGGTGGCAGCAATGATCAAACGGCGAAAGGTAAACATCAAGGAGAGCTCCTGTTTTGCTTTTCTACGGCCAACAACAAAGGCCGATGATTTCGCCGATTAGAGCACGGTCCAGGTCAAAAATTCCTTAACACGGGCTGAACCGCAGAGCGCACGGCCGGAACAATATTTTCTTTAGTTAATAATTGAAAAATATATAGCCCTATTTAATGTGCTGTTCATCGCATTTTTCGATTGGCGAATAGTCTCATCCGCTTGAGTTACTTCAGTAACACCCTGATTTCCATCACTATCCACCCAAGTGAGCCGCCATTACCACCTGCTACCGGGTGGTTTTATTTATCCCGTCCTTTCCTATACTGGCGTTGCGCAAGCACAGGAGAGCGCAGTGATAAAGCAACCCACAAAATATGCTCTCACTTTCAAGCAAGGCAGCGCAGTCCTTACGCGCAAGAGCTCAATTTATGCTAAGAAAAATCCCGGTATCGGACCTCACGCTGGGCATGTACATCCACGAGTTCTGCCGTCCTCGCGTCAATGATCCTTTCTGGACCGCGCACGTCGAGCGCGAACTTGATGACGATGCCGTACTGCGGCAGATACAGGCATCGACCCGTGAGGTCTGGATCGACACCCGACTGGGCAAAAGCCCCGTCGCCAGCCAGCAGGCTGAACAGGTCGTGGATGAATGTCCCGACCCTGTCAGTACTGCTCCGTGCAGCCTGGAAGTGGAGATGGCCCGCGCGCGCCTGATCTGTGGCCGCGCAAAGGCAGCCGTGATGACAATGTTCAGCGACGCCCGTATGGGCCGGGCGATGAACACCGAGGATGTCGATTTGTTGGTCGAGGAGATTTCGACATCCGTCATGCGTCACCCCCACGCGCTCATCAGCCTGTCGCGCCTCAAGACAACCGATGAGTACACCTACATGCACTCAGTGGCGGTGTGCGCACTGATGGTGGCGCTGGCTCGGCAGATGGACCTGGATGAAGACCAGGTACGTGAGGCAGGGGTCGCCGGGCTAATGCATGACGTCGGCAAAATGATGATCGATTCGGCCATTCTCAATAAGCCGGATCGCCTGACCTACGAAGAGTACGAGGTCATGAAACACCACCCTCAGGCCGGCCTGGAGATTCTTCAGGGCTGCGAGCGCGTGACGCGACTGGTAATGGACGTGTGCCTTCATCATCACGAAAAGGTCGACGGAAGCGGTTATCCCCATGGCCTGAAAGGCGACGAGATCAGTTTGCTCGCCAAGATGGGCGCGATCTGTGACGTATATGACGCCGTAACGTCGGACCGGCCCTATAAAAAGGGCTGGGACGCAGCGCACTCCGTACGCGAAATGGCCTCCTGGAAAGGCCACTTTGACGTGACGATTTTTCAGCACTTCGTCAAAACCGTGGGAATTTACCCCGTCGGCGCGCTGGTTCGGCTGAAAAGCGAACGCCTGGGCGTGGTGGTCGAACAGGACGAAACCTCCCTGTTGCACCCAAAAGTGAAGGTGTTTTTATCCACCCGGACCAGGATGCCCTTTGAGCCTGAGATCATCAATCTGGCCAGTCCGGCAGTCCAGGACGGCATCGTCAAATTCGAGCTGGCTGAAGACTGGGGCCTGCTGGACGTCAACAGCATGTGGGCGGGTCAGCCCGCAGCCTGATCCGCGGGCCGACGCCGCCGGCGTACCTCCACGTCAGGGAACGGTAGGCGCAGGCCTGCGTCGCAGAGGGATGATGCCGACCTGCATGCCGAAGGGCGTGAACACCGCATTGAGTGTCTGTAAGGTGGGATTGCCCTCGTCCTGCTCCAGCTGGCGCAGAGTGCGGAGGGATATCTTGCACATTTGAGCGAACTGCTCCTGACGCAACCCGGTTATTTCGGTTCGAAGCCGTTTCACTGCGTGGCCCATCGAGACAGTCCCGTCCAGAAGCTGGGCCCGAAGCTCATCAAGGATGAGTCCGCGTTGGCGTATATCGTCGCTCACAGCAAACCCCACTGCTTGAGGGTTGCATCGAGCCGCGCCAGCATGACGCGTGGGTGATTGAATGTCTTCTGCGGCAATCCGATTTCACTCAGCAGATCAGGCAATGCCCGTAAACGTTGGCAGTCATCCCGGAGTCCTTCAAACAGTTCCTCCGGGTCGACCCAGGCGGACAATGCCCGGCACGCTTCGCGCCAGTCCACTTCACCGGCGCGTTCGATAGGGCTGGGCCATTTGGTGGTACGAGTTACGCCTTCATCGTCCATGACCATGGGCGCCAAATCATAAATGGGCGCCAGGGAAAGGCGCTGCTGATCGCGCAGGATCGACGTATTGCGCCCGTGGTTGTCGCTGTTCCCCAGAATCTGATTGACCAGGTCGCGGCGCAGGTACTCCACCACCAGTTGCGGAATATCCTTTTGCTGACCGTTTGCTGACCAGGCATCAGCCAGCACACTCACCGCCTGAACGTGTGTCATGTATGCACCGGGACGGGTGATATCTGCCAGGGAGTAAACCGACTCCACCGCCAGCCTTTGCACGCCGCCCCCGACCAAGCTGCGATCAAAGCGCTGCATCCACAGGCTGGGCTTGCGGGCTTCTTCAAGCGTCATGCCTTCGCACGGTACGGTCCGCTCACCCAAGCGCTGCAGCGCCTGGTAGTAGCAAAACTCGCTTCTAAGAATGGTGCGATCGGTATCGTTGCCCTTATTTCGCGAAAACTTCACGAACCAGTGCTGGCGGACGTCGCTGTCCGGGAGCGCTGCATCCGGGTGCAGCCGCCCTTCTGAGTCCTCCACCAGCAGCAGTTTGGGCGCCTCACCCCCTGCTCCCGTTGCCCCCCCCACGGCTGCGCCTTGTTCGTACGCATATTCCAGAAAGCGGCTGTCCCGAGCGACCACTTCGGCCCGGTCAAAACCGATGCTGCTGGCCTGAGACAGGGCTTCGAAAGATTCCTTGATGCGCATATGCCCGACGGGCGCTGGCGTACAGCGCTGTAACAGCACCAGATCGGCCGGGTAATTTTCACCGCCCGGCAACGCAAGACGCGCCAGCAAAAAACGGCGGGCCGCGCCCGCAGGAATAATGTCGTGCAGGAAGGCCGGCAATCCAGCAGTTCTGAATAGATCCCAGCCCAGTGGTACTCGAGCGCTCACAGAGGGCGAAGTCGGACGCGCAAGGGCATTCAGGTGGTCCACCAGAAACGCCTGCTCGTAGGCAAAGCTGCACGGGCTGTCCAGCCCGGCCTCAGGCTTATCGACATCGATACGCATCGCGTCATGCCAGTGGCCTGCCAGGTGGAGTTGGAGGGTCAGCTGCATAAAAGCTGCTCGGCAATTTAATGCCTAAACAATAGGACCTAATAACGAAAAAGGCAATTTAATGCCTAAAAACACCGAGAAACGAAGTTCTTCGGCAATTTAATGCCGAATTCTCAATTCAATAATCCCATCTCCTGTGCCCGTGCCACTGCCTGAGTCCGTCGTTCCACGCCGAGTTTGCTGTTGATGTGGCTGGCGTGGGTTTTGACGGTGTGCAAGGAGATAAACAGGCGCTCGCTGATTTCCTGATTCGAACACCCCTGCGCGATCAGCTGCAGCACGCCAAGCTCCCGGGCGCTCAGGCTGTCGCTGCCGTGGCAGGTTCCCGGCTCACTGATGACCCCAAGGCACAGTGGGCCATCGCCGTGAGCGGAAAGAGGAAGTTGCTGGAGCAGGTAGTCGACCAGGCGGCACGATGGCCGTTTGCACAATTGCTCGCGCAGCCACTCGGGGTGACGGCTAATCAATCGCTGGAATGGCAAGACTGCCCCGCCCGTTGCGAGTTGGAGACTTTGCACGAAGAGGGCCTCGGCCTCAGGCGCGCGTGATGAGTCAAGCAACAGCAGGAGGTGTTGGCTGAGGGCATTAAGGCCGAGCAACCCGGCGCCAACCCCTTCGGCATACTGCCGAAGTGTCTGAAGTCGTGCGATGGCTTCGTCCGTGCGCCCTTGAATGTGGTCGAGAACGGCCCGAAGCGTCTCGATCTGTTGCGGCAATTGCGGCGAGCATTCGGGCGCCGCGGCGGGTTGGTTACCGCCATAGGTTTGGCCCAATCGCAGCAGCCAGGCATCGGCAAGGTCGATGCGGCCCTGAGCCAGCCAGAGCTCACATTTGGCCAAGGTAATCATTGCCAGGTAGTAAACCGGCGGGACGTCCCAGATGTGCATCAGCCGTTCGGCCTCGGCCAGCTCGGCGAAAGCCTGCGCATATCGCCCCTCGCGCCCTTCCATGCCGGCAATCACGCAATGCCCGATCAGCACACTGATGTCTCGGCAGGCGCGCGCTTCGGCCAGCCCGGCATCAAGCCGCTCGCGCCCCGCTTCTGGCTGAAGAAACTGCACCAGCAGATAACCTTCGTACAACGTCAGCCTGGCGCGTACGGCGTACAGCCGCTGAGTGGACAAACCGTTGAGACGGCGCAAGCCCTGGCGCACTTCCTCCATCGAACGAAGCGTCTCGCCCCGAGCCTGCAAGGTGCGGGCACGATCATAGTGCGCCAGTGCCTCGAACAGCGGATTCGCCACCCGCTGCGCCAGCTCCAGTGCGTCACGGTTCAGCGCCCTGGCGCCCCATGAATCTCCTTCGGCGATGGCCAGATTGGCCAGCGTCGAAAGACACAGCAGCCGTTGGCCATAACGCCTGGGAGGCAGACTGGCCAGCGCTTCGCCGCAGTATCGACGGGCTTTTTCGCTGTCACCGCGGCCCCGGGCGATGATGCCGCTCAGCGCCAGCCATTGCGCCAGCATGGAGTTTTGAGCCGTCGCAGACGGCGCTGGCAGGAAGCGACTGAGATGATTGCCCAGCTCCTCGGCCGCATCCAACTGACACGCCAGACCCAGCGCCCAGGCATACAGCACGATCAGACGCGGCGTACTGACCAGCAGGCTGTCGGGCAAATCCATTTTCCAGCGCAACAGCATGCCGACGTTCTGTTCGGCCAGCAGTTGCTCTTCGGAAAGGTTCTGCACCAGATTGGCCGCCACATCCAGATGCCCTGCACGCAGCGCCTGCTCGATGGCCTCATCAAGCAAACCCTGTTCGCTAAACCAGCGGCAGGCGTTCAGATGCACCCTGCGTTGCTGTGGTGTCACGTTGTTTCCGGCACGCGCGCGCAGCAAATCGGAGAACAGGTGGTGATAGCGGAACCAGCGACCGTGCTCGTCCAGCGGGACTAAAAAGACCTGATGCGCTTTCAGGTAATCCAACATCTGGACGCTGTCGTGGCTGTCCCGCGCTGCATCGCACAAGGCACTGCTGAAGCGCTCAAGGCAGGCGGTTTCATAAAGAAATGCCTGAACGTCTGCCGGTAGACAGTCGATTACTTCCTCGAGAAGGTAGTCACGGATCAGTCCCTCGCCGCCATTAAGCTCCTGAGTCAGCGCGTTGCTGCCGGCCTCGTGCGCCGCCAGCAGCCAGAATCGCAAGCCGGCCACCCAGCCTTCGCTGCGTTGAAGCAGTGCGCGCAATGCCTCATCGCTCAGAGAATTTCGCTGCTGATCCAGCACGGCCAGCGATTCATCGTCGGTCAGCCGCAGATCCTGCTCGGACAGTTCAAGCAATTGACGTGACAGGCGCAGACGCGCGAGGTGCCACTCAGGCCGCTGACGGCTGGTGACTAAAATGTTCATGCCCGCAGGCAGGTGATTGAGGAGAAACTGCAAGCAACGGTCCAGGACCGGGCCCTGTACCAGATGATAGTCATCGAGCACCAGCAACAGCGGCTTGCTCAACATCAGGTGCATCGCCAGCTCATCCAGCAAACCGTCCAGCCATTCTTCAAAGGCAAAAGGCTGATGGCGCTGACGCATTTTGAGAAGGCCGAGGGCCTGGCCACCCAACTGAGGAAAAAACTGCTGCAGACCACTGAGAAGCCGTTCAAGAAACCGGCCCGGGTCGCTGTCTCGATGGCTCAGGCCGAGCCAGAGATTCTGCCACTGAGCGGGCAGACTCTCGCAAAACTCCACCGCCAGCGAGCTTTTGCCGAACCCGGCCGGCGCACTGATCAGCAACAACCGCCCTGACAAACCGGCACTCAGCCGCTCGCACAATCGAGGCCTCGATACGTAGCCTTCAGGCAGCGGCGGACGGAAGAAACGGCCTTCCAACGCAGTGACTGCGTGATTTGCGAATCCTTGCAAACGCGACAGATCAGTCATGGCCGGCTCTTGTTGGAGTGCTTGTTGTTCGGCGTTCAGATGTCGGGAGACTAGCGGCTATGGACAGCCTTTAGAACAGTGTTAGACGAAAGACTGTAAGAAAACATATCCAATCAACAGGGCGAATGTCGGTTTATATGTCTGAGGGCGGGTGTTTGCGATGGCGGGGGTAGAGGGGCAGCGCGGTGGGCGGATTAAAAAACACCCCGACCGGTTGGGGTGTTTCCTTTCTGCTCCATGGGGTTCAGCCATAGGGTGAAACAGCGGAGGACTTCAGTGCGCTGCAGCTGTGATCAACATTGCACGCTCTCCGCTCATTCAGTCAGCCCTTAGCGCACGCCGTCCTGGCGCAGTGCGTTGGGCGAGAAGTCGCTGGCGGTGGCCGTGAAACCGAAGTCGTAGGCTTTCTTCTCCTCGTTCTTCATGCCCAGCGCCAGATAGCGACCCGACTGCAGGTCGTACAGGGTTTCCAGGGCATACCACGGCACTTGTTTGTCGTAGTAGTTCTCGGCATGAGCTTCCGCCACGCGCCACAGTTGGCCACGACCGTCGTAGTGATCAATGACCGACGCCTGCCAGGTGTCTTCGTCGATGAAGAAATCACGCTTGGCGTAGATGTGGCGTTGGCCTTCTTTCAGCGTGGCGGTGACGTGCCACACGCGTCGCAGTTCATAGCGCGCCAGATCCTGATTGATATGGCCAGCCTTGATGATGTCGGCGTATTTCAACTTCGGATCGTCGAGCTTGTAGCTGTCGGACGCGATGTACAGCTCCTGCTTGCCGATCAGCTTCCAGTCGTAGCGGTCAGGCGCGCCGTTGAACATGTCGAGGTTGTCGGAGGTGCGCAGCCCATCGGCGGCAGTACCCGGCCCGTCGTACGACACCTGAGGGGCGCGGCGCACCCGACGTTGACCGGCGTTGTACACCCAGGCCGCACGAGGCTCTTTGACCTGATCAAGAGTTTCGTGAACCAGCAGCACGGACCCCGCCAGACGCGCCGGCGCAGTCACTTCCTGCTTGAAGTAGAACAGGATGTTGCCCGGATTCTTCGGATCGAAATCCTTCATCTTGTCGCGGAACACGAACTCGTCGTGGAAATACACCGGGTTGAACGAGCCGTTGGTCTGCGGCGTCGCCTGGGTCACCAGCCGGGAGACGCTGCCGCCACGATAGCGCGTGATGTGGTTCCAGATCACTTCGAGGCCGTCTTTTGGAATCGGAAACGGCACCGCAGTCTCGAAGTTCTCCAGCCCGTTGCCGCCGCCGACCAGCTTACTGTTGGTGGCGTTCTTCTTTATCGAGGCGAACACCTCGGCCGGCACGGTCGCGCCGCGATGGGAAGGGTAAACCGGCATTTTGAAGGTGTCCGGGTAACGCTTGAACATCGCGTACTGGCCCGGGGCAAGCTTGTCCTTGTACTGGTCCACGTTCTGCGCGGTGATGGTGAACAGCGGCTTCTCGTTCGCGTAGGGATTGGCGAGGAAGCCTTTAGCATCCACGGCACCCGCATTGGTCGGCATCGGGCTCCAGGCCGGAATGGTATTGGCAGCGTTCCCGGCCTTCTCGGCTCCCATCGGGGTCAGCGTGGTGCCCAGCTTGGCGGCTTCGGCGTCAGACACCGCTGCCATCACGCTGGTCGCCAGCAACGACAGCCCCAGCACGCCAACCTGCAACAGACCCTTCGTGATTTTCATTTTCATAATTGTCCTTAGAAGTTCATGCCGAAGCTGAGGGCCACAAAGTCGCGGTCATCCACAGTGGTGTACTTGCCGTCGAAGAAGTTGGTGTAAGAAAGGTTCGCGGTGTAAGTGTTCTGGTACTCGGCGTCGAGGCCCAGACTGACCGCTTTGCGACCTTCCTCGAAGTTACCGCCGGGGCCCGGCGAGTAGCCGTCGACGTCGTGGGACCACGCCACACTCGGGCGCAGGTTTACGCCGGCGAAGACGTTGTTGTAATCCCAGATGGCACGGGCGCGATAACCCCACGAATCGGTGGTAGTAAAGCCTTCGTTCTCGCAGTAACGACTGAGGTTGTTCTGCGCGGCAGTGCCCAGGGTGCTGGCGTTGAGGGTTGTGCACTGCCCACCCGGCAGCGGACCAGGCCCGTAACTCGGGTCGCGGCCATAACGCAGCTTGGAAGTGCTTTCCAGACCACCGACGTGGGTCCAGCCCACCTCACCCACCACGGTCAGCCGTTCGGCGCCCATCACCTGATCGAAGAAGTGCGTGAAGGTTGTCTGCGCCTGGCTGATCTCCTTGCGGCGATAGCCTTTCTGATCCTGGCCTGGCGCGCCTTGCAGCAGCGCAACGTTCGGATTCAACGGCGTGAGCCCGGAGAAGAGAATGTCGGTGGTGTTCAGCTGCACCGGTGCGTTCGGGCGGTAGCTGAGTTCGCCGCTCCAGGCCGTGCCGGTGGGCAAGGTGGTGGAGAAGCTCAGGCCGAACAGGTGGATGTCTTCCGGGTATTCGACGTAGTAACTAGAGTTGCCGGCGACCACCACAGGCAGCAGGGTCGGAGCAAGACTCGCCGCAACACCGCGAGGGACTCCGTTGCTTGCCAAACCTCCGACCAGGCCCGCTGCGCTGTAAGCACTGGCCGGCCCACCCTTGCCGCTGAAGATCGGCAGACGGCTGTGGTAATTCATGTAGTAAGCGCCAAACTCGGTGTCCAGCGGCTCGAAGTTGTAGTGCATGGCGAGGCCGTACTGGCCACTGTCCCGCGCATCGCGATCAGGGCCGCGAGCGACCACCGCACCCTCGTCAGGATTGCCAAAGGTCACGCCGCGCGCTGCCAGCGTTCTTTGAACAGGGCCACGCAACGCGGCAGGCAGAGCGCCATTGAGGCTATTGCGGGTACGCAGCACCGCCAGGTTGCTGTTGCAGCCATCCGCGATCACGTCCGGCTGCGAGAAGAAAGTCCCGCAGTTGTCGACGACAGTCTGATCCCATTCCAGCTGGTAGAAACCCTCTGCCGAAAGGTTTTCGGTCAGACTTTGCGACAGGTAAAACATGTTGACCGGGATCAGGCCTTCCTTGATCTCCGAGCCTGGACGACGGAACGCGGACACGTCGACCGGGTTGATGCTGTTGATGCCGCCCTGGATGAACGTACTTTCACCCCAACTGACGACTTGCTTGCCGAGACGCACCGAACCCGGCTCATCAGCGATGGAATAGTTGTGGTACACGAATGCGTCGAGCAGTTCGAAACCTGAAGATTTGGCGCCTTCCTTGCGGCCCGAGTCACTGATGTCCTTGAACTCGCGGCCTTCATCCTTGAGTTCAAAGTCGTACCAGTACTTGCCTCGCAAGAACACGCCAGTGTCGCCGTACTTCAACTCGAGATCGTGGATGCCCTTGAAGATCTTGGAAAAGGTCTCGCCTTTCTTGAAATTCAGGTGACCGTCGTCTGACGTCTGCGAAAGCCCATGCCCACCATTGTTGGAGCCGATGAGGTTCTTGTTGGCATTCTCGGTGGACCAGCTAGCCCCTACAGAGAGCGACGAGTCGAAGTTGCCTTCGATTTCCCCGATATTGAAGCTGACGCCGAACGCAGGACCGGCGAGCGTGGAAGCGAGGCTGACGGCCAGGGGCAATTTCGCCCGGCGCCAGAACAGGTTTGCTGATGTCATCGACGCTACTCCATGTGCTTTTATTTTTATGGCAGTGGGTGCTCTCAGAAACGACTCAGGCGGACGGGCCGCAGTGCCTGGTGTCAACGCCGGTCGGGCAGCCAATCAACTGCGAAACGAGCCATGCGCTTTTTTCCGGTACCTACCGCCGACTATAGCCAGCAGGTGCTACTGCTTGATCCCTCTAAAGTGTGATTTACAGCGTCAACGCTTCTGCCGCGCCGATCGCGCACTGGCAGTTCACAACCCGTAGGGAGCATGGCCGAAAAAGAAGGATTGGCAAGGAAGACGCCGGAATAGAGCCTTCGCGGCACATTTTCATGGGACGACGCCGATAAAAATGGCCGCGGGCAGGAGCGTCAGAGCGTAGAGAGGAAGGTGCTGTTGCTGGCCTGCCACTGGAGAATGTTCAGGCGTATCTGCTTTTTGTCGAGCTTGCCGACACTGGTCTTGGGAATTTCGGTAACAAGGGCGATCTGACTTGGAATCGCCCACTTGTTGATGTGCCCCTGCTCGACAAACGGCTTGAGGTGTTCCTTCAGCGTCCGGGCATCAAGAACATGGCCCTCGCGAACGACCAGCAGTGCGAACGGCCGCTCCCCCCACTGAGGATCGGCCACGCCCACCACCGCGACTTCACGCACTCCGGGATGGCGGCTGCAGAGATCTTCCAGCTGCAGGGAAGACACCCACTCCCCGCCGGTTTTGATGACATCCTTGATGCGGTCGCGGATGTCGATCCCGCCCATGCTGTCCAGCGTTGCCACGTCCCCGGTGTGCAACCAGCCTCCCGCCCACAGCTCTGCGCCCTTTTCCGGCTCGCGGAAATAACCTCCACTCAACCACGGCGCGCGCAATACCAGCTCACCCTGGGTTTCGCCATCGGAAGGGAGGAAATTACCTTCGCCATCGACAATCGCCGCCTCGACCAGCACACCCGGTGCCCCGGCCCTGAGTCTATACGTGGTGCGTTCATCTTCACCTGCGGCCATCAGGTCATCGTTGATATGCGCCACCGAGACCAGAGGCCCGGTCTCGGACATGCCATAAGCCGCCGACAGCTGAATGCCCCTGGCCTTGGCCGCTTCGTACAGCGAACGATTGAGCGAGCTGCCGCCGATGATGATGTTCCAGCCGGTGAAGTCCATGCCCTCAGCAGCCCTGGCGTTGAGCACCATCTGCATGATGGTCGGCACGCAGTGGGAAAACGTGACCTTCTCTTTTTGCCACAGCGCCACCAGCAATTCGGGATCGTAACGGCCGGGGTAGACCTGCTTGACCCCGAGCATCGTCGCGGCATAGGGCACGCCCCACGCGTGAACGTGGAACATGGGCGTGATCGGCATATAAACCTTGTCCCCGCCGAGCATGCCCTCCACGCTGCCCAAAATCGTCGCGATCGCCAGGGTGTGCAGCACCAACTGGCGATGGGTGAAATACACGCCCTTGGGATTTCCGGTCGTGCCCGTGGTGTAGAACGTGGTCGCCACCGAGTTTTCGTCGAAGTCCTCGAACTCGTAGTGCGGACTCGCCGCAGCCAGCAAGGCCTCGTATTCGCCGAAAAGATCAGGCAGGTCAGCGGACTTGTCGTCGGCGTCTGTGAGCAGAACGGTTTTTTCCACCGTCGTCAGCTGACCGGCAATGGCGTTGTACAGAGGGACGAATTCGCTGTTGACCAGGACGACCTTATCCTCGGCGTGGTTCATGGTGAACAGGATCTGCTCGGGGGACAAACGCACGTTGACGGTGTGAACGACGGCACCAATCATCGGGATCGCAAACATGCATTCCAGGTACCGATGGCTGTCCCAGTCCATCACCGCTACCGTGTCTCCGGCCTTGACCCCTGCTGCAGTGAGCGCACCGGCGAGCCTGCAGATGCGCTCGTTGAGCATTTGGTAGGTAAAGCGCGAATGATCCCGGTAGACGATCTCACGGGTCTTTTCGTAACGCGCGCCGGACAGGAGCAGTCGCTTGATCAACAAAGGGTACTGGTA
This sequence comes from Pseudomonas lutea, assembly GCF_000759445.1. Taxonomy (NCBI): domain Bacteria; kingdom Pseudomonadati; phylum Pseudomonadota; class Gammaproteobacteria; order Pseudomonadales; family Pseudomonadaceae; genus Pseudomonas; species Pseudomonas lutea. The sequence goes on along the minus strand of NZ_JRMB01000003.1, from coordinate 349,754 downwards.
AGCGCCTTCGGCGGGCGGAATCACGCGGGTGTGCAGCATAGGAATCCCTTGTCACGGTGCAGTGGGGGGCTGGAACTATGCACTCTAGAGCCTTGGGGCGTCGATTAAATCAGCCGAAGGGATGAATCGTGTCAGCGCACGTCACCGACGTCCATGCGGTATTGGGTTGTCAGCCAAAGGATATAAAAACAAGACCAAACGCAGACGGATCATCTGCGTTTGGTCATTTCGGGGCAGCCAGTCGGCCATTACATCCTCAAGTGGCAAGACTGGCCGACGTGCTCGGCGTTGTCAGATAAGGCCCGATTGCGGAGGCGTATTCAGCCACAGCAGTATCAATCCGTTGCTTCAGCACGACGGTGGCGCGCTCGACTTCCACCATCGCCAATGGACCTGGAACAAAAAGTAAATGGCGAAGCGGTTGACTGTCAGCAAGGTCATCTTCTGGCTCACCTCTTGCGTCGGAGCGCGTTTGTGGAACGGGCTCCCTGGTAACCGCTACTAGCTCTGTCGCCAGTCGGGCTTCTCGCAACGCTGATTCTTGGGCTCGCTGATCAATCAGTGCTTGAGCCTGGGAGCTGCTGAAGTAACACTGTGTAATGAGCCATTGATAAATTCCTTTTAAATAAATATGAAGATGCCCAATGGGTAGTCAATCAGACGCCGACTTGAAACCAGCTTTACCATTAGCTGCTCGCCAGGCCTTGACTTCTTTTACTATCCCTTCCGGAGAATTATCAGCATCGGGTTTGGGGTAGTAGAACAAATCGGAGCCATCGGGGTGTTCGCCGAGGCCCTCAAAAGTCATTACCGCTTGGGTGTGCTGATACTCAGTTTTGTAGTCCATAACACAGATTTTTCTAACGAACTCTAAAAACTCTGCTTCGGTGATGTCTTGAATCGTCTCAGCGTTCATTGTCACGTCCCTCATTACGTAAATCTGTGTGGATTGCGTCGTGGTTAGCTGGGGTGTTGAGCCTTAAATTATCAACGCCGTACACATCTCCTCCCTGTGAGATTGGAACAACGTGATGTATTTCGAGTTTTACTGTAGATCGCCAGTCAATTAGACGCCGACTTGAAACCAGCTTTACCATTAGCTGCTCGCCAGGCCTTGACTTCTTTTACTATTCCTTCCGGAGAATCATCAGCATCGGGTTTGGGGTAGTAAATCAAATCGGAGCCGTCGGGATGTTCACTCAAACGTTGAAACTCTCCGATCGCTTGACCATGTTGGTATTGAGTTCTGTAATCACCACTGCATACTTTTTTAACCAATTTCAGAAATTCGTCTTCAGTCATATCTTCAATCGTGTGATTTTTCATGGACGTTCCTCATTCTTACGAATATCTTGATGAATCCTATCGTGTTGCGCTGGGGTGTTGATTCCTAAATTATCGATCCCGTAGACATCTCCGCCTTTTGAAATCAAGGAAATGTGATGGATTTCATACCACCTTCGTCCGTTTTTTTGCTCCGCATTGGGGGCAATCGGGGCTTTACCCTGTTTGATTAATTTTATATTTCTTTCGCTCATGCCTTGGGTAATCTCTGCATGCTTTGACATCTCCCGCCAGATAGCACGCTTGAAATTTCGAAACTGAGCGTACTCGTTACCTCTGAGGGCATCCGCAACCACTGCGGGTATTGGCGATCCGAGCCCGCCCGAGGCCTTGGTCTCCCATTGGGGATCGATATCGCCACCGAAACCGCTCACAACCCCTGGCAAATACCTGGGGCTGTTGAACATGACATACACAGGCGGCAGGCCCGAGTCCGCCGGAAAGACGAGTATGTAGTCCTCAAAATCCTCTATGTCGTAAGTCGGGAAACGTCCAAGCTCCTCCGAAACGGGCGAGATAGCGGCCCCGGAATATTCAGGGTCCCTGGAATCATCGGCCGGCAAAACGGTGGAACTGCTCTCTGGGCTAACCGCGGCTGTCCAGATCAGAGCCGGGCGGTCTGCCCCGTCCTGTTTAAATTCATACGCTTTGGTGCTCGGGTTATAGACGAACGTTCGCACACGGACTTTGGAGCTGACCATCAAACCGTCGGCTTCCCGAAATGCATTGGGCAAAAAAAAACCCGCCTTACCGGCGGGTTTCCGTTTTCAAGCTTCAGTCCAGTGAACTGAGCTGAGTTGCATTTATTCTCATAATCTCCGGCATCGCATTCGAACGTAACGGAGCCGTGCAGAAAATCGTCAACCCAACATCAATGCATTTCCGTAAACGCCAGCTTCAAACCCAACGCAACCAGAACGCCGCCCATGGCCCGATCAAACCAGTGGCCCATTCGGGCGAACCCGGCACGCACTCGCGGTTGGCTGAACAGGCGTGCCACCATGCAGAACCATGCGCCGGTCGCGAATGCGAGGTAAACGCCATAACCGGCCTGGACCAGCATCGGCGTGTGCGGGTTGATCACAACGGTGAACAGCGAAAGGAAGAACAGGGTCGCTTTCGGATTGAGCCCATTGGTGACGAACCCGGCTGTAAAGGCACCTCGGGCGGTGCGCTCGCCTTTGGCGATGTCGATCGGGGCATCCGACGCGCTCGCCGGCTTGGCGCGCAACGCCTTGAAGCCGATGTAAAGCAGGTATGCGGCGGCGGCCCATTTCAAGGCATTGAACAGCACGATGGACTGCGAAACGATCAGGCCAATCCCCAATAGCGAATAGCCCACGTGCAGGAATATCGCCGTGCCCACGCCCATGGCCGTGTAAGTGCCGGCCTTGCGCCCGTGGGTCACGCTTTCGCGCACAACGACCGCGAAATCCGGGCCGGGGCTGGCGACCGCCAGCAGGTGAATCAGCGCAACGGTTAGAAATTCCGTCCAGTACATCGAAGGTTCTCCAGGCGTATTGGCGAGCGGCAGGCTCTGGTAGGCTCGTTACATTACGCCTCCCACTCACCGAGCAAAAGGTACAGCTGATGCCCAGTCAATGCCGAGCAGTTTTCCTGGATCACACCTCTCTGGATCTGGGGGACCTCGACCTCTCGCCGTGGCGTGAGACGTTCAGCGATCTGGTGCTGCACGCCAGCACCACACCGGATCAAGTCGCTGAGCGTCTGAAGGACGCCGAAGTGGCAATCTCCAACAAGATCGTGATCGATGCCGCCACGTTTGCCGCCTGCCCGAGCCTCAAGCTGGTGCTGATCACCGCAACCGGGGTCAACAACATTGACCTCGACGCTGCGCGCAAACACGGAGTGGTCGTCAGCAACTGCCAGGGCTACGGCACGCCTTCTGTTGCTCAGCACACGCTAATGCTGCTGCTGGCCATGGCCACTCGCCTGCCCGACTACCAACAGGCCATTCATCAGGGCCAGTGGCAGAAGTCGAAGCAGTTCTGCCTGCTGGATTTTCCTATCGTAGAGCTGGAAGGCAAAACTCTCGGCCTGCTGGGGCATGGCGAACTGGGCGGCGCCGTCGCGAAGCTGGCCGAAGCCTTCGGCATGCGCGTGCTGTCGGGCCAGATCCCTGGCCGCCCCGCACGACCCGATCGCGTACCCCTGAATGAGCTGCTGCCGCAGGTCGATGCCCTGACCCTGCACTGCCCGCTCAACGATCACACGCGCGACATGATTGGCGCCGATGAATTGAGCCTGCTGAAACCAAAAGCATTCGTCATCAACACTGCGCGTGGCGGCTTGATCAACGAACAAGCCCTGGCCGACGCCCTGCGCAACGGCCATCTCGCCGGTGCGGCCACCGATGTACTGACCGTCGAGCCACCGGTCAACGGCAACCCGCTGCTGTCAGGGGATATTCCGCGCTTGATTATCACGCCGCACAGCGCATGGGGCAGCCAGGAAGCCCGACAGCGCATTGTCGGCCAGATCAACGAAAACGCCTTGGCATTTCAGGCAGGAAAACCCATTCGGGTCGTGAGCTGACAGCCATTCGATCGCCGGCTGGAGTGCGGCTTTGCAAGGCGCGCACGGCCCGGCAGGCCTGTTAGACTTCGCCCTTTTTTTCGAGGAGCCGATGATGGACCCGCGCAGTGAAGTGTTACTCCGGCAGGCCGATTTGTTTCAAGGCTCTTTGCTGCTGACCGGCCTCCCGGCCGATGATCTGCTAGGCACACTGCCGAACGCACGCGGCTGGAGCTGGCATGCCGGCGACTTCGCCACACTCAATACACGCTTTGCCGAGCGTGTGCATTTTGGCACCGAAGCACCGGCCGAGCCCTTCGAGGCCGCCGTGCTTTTTTTGCCAAAGGCCCGCGACCTCGCCGACTACCTTATTAACGCGCTGGCTTCGCGCCTGGCGGGCCGAGAACTGTTTCTGGTGGGCGAAAAGCGCGGCGGCATCGAAGCCGCCGCCCGCCAGCTCAGCCCCTTGGGCCGTACCCGCAAGCTGGACAGCGCTCGTCACTGCCAGCTCTGGCAAGTCACCGTTGAAAATCCTCCACAGGAGGTTGAGCTCGACAGCCTGGCCAAACGCTTCGACGTCGAAATCGAAGGCGGCGCACTGAAAGTAGTGAGCCTGCCCGGCGTTTTCAGCCATGGTCGCCTGGACAGAGGCTCGGCATTGCTGCTGGAGAACATCGACAGACTCCCCGCCGGCCACGTGCTCGATTTCGGCTGCGGCGCAGGCTTACTCGGTGCGGCAGTGAAACGTCGATACCCCGAAACGCGCGTGACGATGCTTGATGTCGATGCGTTCGCCACCGCCAGCAGCCGCCTCACCCTTGCAGCCAATGGCCTGGAGGCCGAGGTGCTGACCGGTAACGGCATTGATGCGGCCCCCGAGGATCTGGACTCGATCCTGACCAATCCTCCCTTCCATACCGGCGTGCATACCGACTACGCCGCGACCGAAAATCTGCTGAAAAAAGCGCGAGAACATCTGCGAAAAGGTGGCGAACTTCGACTGGTGGCGAATAGTTTCCTGCGCTATCAGCCGATCATCGAGGCGCACCTGGGGCCCTGCGCGGTGATGGCCGAGGGTCAGGGCTTTAGGATTTACCGCGCTAAACGTGCGTGATAATTAGCGCTTGCCGAAAGGCAAACGTCTAGGCAGAATCCGCTCCGTCCTAGGGGAGTAGTCTCCCACGAGCGCCACGCTCGTCCGGCACGCATCAACATACTTGGTCCTCAGACCATGGTGCGTGCGACCCCAGATCCGCTCAGACGGATCGGTGGTTTGACAAGACCTATGACACGAACATCCTGACCCGGGGCGGGGAGGTTGTACGTGTCATAGCCGTGTCGACCCGCCCCTTAGGAAAACCCTGATGCTGGAATCCCTGTTGGTCCCCACCGCTGTCGTCGCACTGGCTGAAATCGGTGACAAGACCCAACTCCTCGCGCTCGTGCTGGCTGCTCGATTTCGCAAGCCATGGCCAATCATTGCCGGTATCGTTGCAGCCACGCTGGCCAACCATGCCGCAGCCGGCGCCGTCGGTGCGTGGTTCAGCACCTATCTGTCCGACGCCATCCTGCACTGGATTCTCGCCGCCAGCTTTACCGCCACTGCGTTGTGGACGCTGGTGCCAGACAAGCTTGACGACGACGAAGCCAATACCGCACGCAAGTTCGGCCCCTTCCTGACCACGCTCATCGCGTTCTTCATCGCAGAGATCGGCGACAAGACACAAATCGCCACGGTCATGCTGGCTGCGCAATATTCCTACCTGTGGCTGGTGATTATCGGGACGACATTGGGCATGTTGCTGGCTAACGTACCGGTGGTGCTGGCAGGTAATTTCGCGGCCGAGAAGCTGCCCCTGACCTTGATTCGCCGCCTGGCCGCAGGCGCGTTTTTCATTCTGGCGATCGTTGCCGTCTACAAGGCGATGCAGGTCAGCGGCTGGGTATAGGCCGCAGACGGCAACCCATTGTAGGAGTGAGCTTGCTCGCGATGCTCTTGAAGCGTTCCGCAGATACGCGACGACAGTTGATGATCGCGAGCTAGCTCACTCCTACAGAGTTTCATGCACCAGCCCGCTCCGAAAAACAACGCGCAAGCTCACACCTATCGGGATCAGGCGATGATCAGCCCTTTGGTGCCTGTTGGTACAACGGCATCACTTTCGGGATCGCGGCTTGCAAAGAGGCAATCCGGTTGGATGAAGCCGGGTGGGTGCTCATGAATTCTGGCTGCGACGCGCCGCCTTGTGCTTCCATCTTCTGCCACAGGGTGATCGCGGCGTTCGGGTTGTACCCTGCCCGCGCCGCGAGCTCCAGCCCGAGCAGGTCAGCTTCGTTTTCGTTGGCGCGGCTGTTTGGCAGCGTCAGGCTGTAATCAACCACGGTGTCGGCCAGCGCCAGGCTGTCCTGGCCCAGCCCCAGTAACGCACCGGCGCCCTGCTTCGCCATTTGCACGCCGTACGCCTTGGACATGGCTTCACGCCCGTGTTCGCGCAAGGCATGGGCGATCTCGTGACCCATGACCGCAGCCAACTCGTCGTCGCTGAGCTTGAGCGTGTCGATCAGCCCGCTGTACACGATGATCTTGCCGCCCGGACCGCAGTTGGCGTTCAACTCATCGCTTTTGATGAGGTTGACGTCCCACTGCCACTGCGCAGCGTCGGGTCGCAGTTTCGGCGCCTGGGCGATAAGCCGTTTGGCCACGGCCTGGACACGTTTGGCCTCAGCACTGCTGTTGTCGAGCACGCCTTTGGAGGACGCTTCGCTGACGGTCTGCTGATACGACTGGGCGTACATCTGATTGACCTGATCGGTCGAGAGCATGCTGAACATGTATTGCTTGCGCTCGACACCCACCGAGTCACCGGTGGTGGTGTTGACCGCCTGGCAGCCTGCGATCAGCAAAGCTGCTGTCACGCCACAAAGAGCAAAAATCCTGCGCATTTCGTATCTCCATTGAAACAATCGCGCCATCCTAGGCAATACGCAGGCTGAGCACCAGATGCCAGCCGTCTGGGAGGCGAAATGGGGCGAACAAACTCCGCGATCGTTCGTGCCGCCCTCAGGCTTCGCTGGCAGATCACGGTAGGAGACCCCTCCTCGTCCAGACACCGCGCTGTCGCGCAGCAAACATGGTCCCTATGGGAGTGACCGGGGTGGCGCTCCACCTTGTTCGCGAAGAAATACCCCACCTGAACATTCGGGCTGTCCTGCAGCGAATATCGGCGTGTTTAACGCGAGCAAAAGGGAGCTACAAAGGCGTCAGGCATTCCGGCGCATTGAGCTTGGGATCGTTCACCAGATTGGCCAGTGGTCGTTCGCGCAGTTGAAGCTGCGGCGCGGCGAGCATTGCCTGCAACGTGATCAACGGGCAGTCCGGGTCGAGCCAGGCGCGTTGCCCTTCTTCATCGAGGATGAGCGGGCGGCGCTGGCTCATGGCCGATTGGGTGATCACAGCAGTGCTCAAGTACGTGTGGCCCTCGACGGGGTACGCTTCCCAGATCGCGGCGAAATACAGGGTGGACCCCTCGGCTGGCGTCAACCAGAACGGTCGTTTACGCACGGTCCCGCGCCACTCATAAAAGCCGTTGGCCGGAAGCAGGCAGCGTCGTTCACGAAAAGCCTGGCGGAACATCGGTTGTTCGGCCACGGTTTCGGCCCGCGCGTGGGCCGGTGTGCGGGACATGTCGGTCAACCATGGCGGGGTCAGCCCCCAGCGTGCTCGCGCCACCTCACGACCGGGCTCCTCACCAACGCCTGATCCGCCCTCCTCGCTCTGACCCGCCGCCGCCCTGACCATCAAGACCGAAGCGGCTGGAGAAATATTCCACTGCGCATGCTGGTCACTCGGGAATCCGGGCAAAGCGGCAAAGGCAGGTGACCAACGAAACAGGGCATAGCGTCCACACATGGGTTGAGCACAACTCTTGATCAAAACGGATGCAGCGCCACCAAAGGAGATTCAGCACAGCAGTACATCGGGGTAACTGTCAGGCTCGTCGCCGGGCAGCGGAAAAGCGGCATTGTACTCGGTGATCAACTGACGCGCCTGCTCGGCTCGGTCGTCGTCGACCGTGAGACCCAGCAAACCGAACGCAGGCAGATCCCCGACGGCGCCGAGCAAATGGCGCCCGGTGATGTGAGATTCGATACCTTCGCTGGCAAGCATTGCCTGCAGCAGCTCGCCCTCCATCAGGTGCTCGGGCTCATAAACCTTTCGCATCACTCGTTCTCGCTGCGCACGTCGAGCGTCCAGTCTTCCCCATCGGTTTGCAGGCTGAAATTGATCGGCCTGCAACAGACAGGGCAATCTTCAATGTAGGCCTGATCGCCACCCGACAAGTCCAGCACGGCTTCCACCGGTTCGCCGCAATAAGGGCATTCATAATCCTGTATTTCCTGCATCACAGTCTCCGGGCCCAGTTTTGCGTATAATCGCCGACTTGTTTGCGGGTCGAGCTTTATCCCTGACATCCGGGCATCGGCATTGTCTGCACCTTGAGCGAAGCCGTCTTGCTGCGCGGCCGCCTTCCAGGGATCAGGCCTCTGGGCCTTCGTCCAGGCCAATGCGAGCGGACTCGACCCTCCTTTACCTTAGCTGTTTCCGACAAGAGAGCATGATGGGCGAATTCGATGCCATCCGACCGTACGACGACACCGAAGTAAAAGCCGTGCTTGACCGGCTGCTGGGTGACAAGGCGTTCCTTGCGATCCTCACGCATTTCCGATTTCCGCGACTGGCCGGCACCCTCGGCTGGATCCTGCAACCCGCCATCGCGCGCAAGCTGCGCCGCCAGTTCGCGGGTATCGATACCGTCGCCGCCTTGCAGGACAAGGTTGAGCATTACGTCGATCACACCATTGAACGCGCCACTGACGGTGTGACCTACACCGGCGTCGAGCAGTTCAAGTCCGGGGTGGCCTACCTGTTCCTGGCCAACCACCGCGACATCGTGATGGACCCGGCTTTCGTCAACTATGCGGTCTACCACGCGGGCTTGCCGACGCCGCGCATCGCCATTGGCGACAACCTTTTGCAAAAGCCCTTCGTCAGCGACCTGATGCGCCTGAACAAAAGCTTCATCGTGCATCGCTCCATTACCGGGCGCCGCGAGAAAATGGCCGCTTATCAGTTGCTGTCGGCCTACATCAACCACTCGATCCGTACAGACTGTCAGTCGATCTGGATCGCCCAGGCTGAAGGCCGCGCCAAAGACGGCGACGACCGCACCGAATCGGCCATCCTCAAGATGTTTCACATGAGCCGTAAAGACGAGCCGTTCGGCGAAGTCATCCGCTCCCTGAACCTGACGCCTGTTTCGATCAGCTACGAATACGACCCTTGCGATCACGCCAAGGCCCGGGAGCTTTACATCCGCGCGACGACGGGCGGCTACACCAAGGTGCCCGGCGAGGACGATGTCAGCATTGCCCTGGGCATCACCGGTTACAAGGGCCGCGTGCACGTCAACTTCGCGCCACCGATCACCGAGCTGTTCGAAGACACCAAGCAGCTGGCGATTGAAATGGATCGGCAGATCCTGGGCGGTTACCGGTTGTTCCCGGTGCATTACCTGGCCTACGCGCAGTGGGCCGATGCCGAACCGGCGCTGAAGGTGCCGAAGGCTGCCGACGTATTCCCGGCCGATGAGCTGGAGCGTGCGGAAGACGAATGGCAGCGCCGCCTCAATGGTTGCCCTGCCGAGCATCGCCCGTTTCTGATTCAGCAGTACGCGATGCCGGTGCGCAATCAGTATCGGGTCAAGGCCGGGTTGCCACTTTAGGCATCGGCTCAAGCATCAACGGCGCCCACGGGGCGCCGTTTTTCATTGGCGGCTGCAATGAGCCAGGACGAGCGTGCAAACGGATCTGCTCCCCTGCGCCTGTTTAGAGCTTTGTGCTCATCCATGACAACAGCAGCGCGAAGGCCAGGCATGCCGTCCCGAACCGGTAACTCATGCGGATCATGCGCAGCGTCGGCACGTCCATCAGGTGCATGGGCTCATCGATGGGGGCCTGCTCGGTGAGGTGGTGCAGATGAGCCAACTCCCGCTGCTCGCGCGAGCGGGTGGTGTGCAATAGCCAGATGCCGGGGCCTGCCGCGAGCAAGGCGCAGAGGTTGATGGCGATGCCGGGGGAGTGATGGATGAGCGACATGATGCCTCGATGGCGCCGGCTCAATGCGCGCCGCAGACTCTGTGTGGATCTGCCGATCACACTAAGCGCTGTCACCTTAACGTCACCTGAACCGGGCACTGTACGGGACCTCAAACCGACCCACTGCCACGGAGAGCGTCATGCTTCACGCCCACAACCAGGACCGCCTTTACCTCATTGCCCCCAGTGACGAACAGGAAGCATTGATCGACGCGCTCGCCTTCAACGTCCAGGACAGGCACTGGCTGGTGTACTGCGCCCTTGGCGGCCATGCGCACAATGATCTGCCGGATGTGGATCTTCAGACCGGGTACAGTTTTCTGGATTTTTACCAGGCTGCCTGAAAGCGTCGAGCAACGGCTCCGCCTGATCCTGCAAATTGCCTGCAAAAAAAAGCCCCGACTTCTCACGAAGCCGGGGCTTTTTATCACCTTGGGCGTAGCGCTTATTGGCCGAGGGTACGGCCGATCGTCTGATCCTGGAACAGGCGAGTCAGTGCGTCGCTCAGCACATCGCTGATCAGCTTGGTGTTGGTCTCTTCGTTCGGCGCCATGCCGAAGCGCTGATCCAACGAGGCTGCGTAGCGGCCGCTGTAGTTACGCCCGGCGTTCTGGACATCAGCGCGGAACGTCGAGCTGATGTTGGCCTCGGTGACGTACAGGCCTTCCTTGGGTGATTGGTACTTCAGGTCTGCCAACGTGACGGTCAATTGCGGACCGCTGCCGTTCTGCACCGGCGTGAACCCCAGCAACCGCACGCCCGCTTCAGCCTGGGCCTGCAACTGTGGCAGCAACTGCTGGCCGTTCACCGTGATCGAACTGGTTTCCGGGTAAAGGCCGCCGCGCGTGCCGAGCGTCTGCGACTGACGGCCGTCAACCACCCGCACCACCACTTGCTGACCGTGACCGACCGGCGCCAGTTGAGCGTTCAGCTTGGGCTCCGGCGTGAGGGATTGCGGGCTGTGGGCACAGCCCGCCAGGGTCAGACTGCCAGCGGCAAGCAAACCGAACAGAACGCGACGCAACATGCTCATTTCTCCATGGGCCAAGGCACAAAAATGTGCCGCAGTATAGCGACCTCCCGAGGCCGCTCACTAGGGTAAAGATACGACAAAGTGCCATCGCAACGGTTCCGGTACGACCCCGCAGCGGCAATCAACACAATTGCGCAATCGCAACGTCACAGCGATGTCATGCCCGCGCGCGATACTTTTTTCAACTCTCCAGCAAGGAGTCCTGCCATGGACTTTCTTTGGTCGTTGTTTTCAGTGCGCCGCCGCTATCGTCACTATGCCCTCGTGGACCAGCATGGAATTTGCGTGTCGTTCAAGCACTGCGCTCAGCAGCCCTGCGGCCAGGGTTGGGTCGAGGTCCACGATGCCAACTTGTGCTGGCTGAACCGTCCCCTTCCCTCCAGCGCCCGAGTGACTTCCCGGTCACGTGCGATTACCGCCCGGCAATTGCTCAGTATCTGACCGGAAGGCAAATAAAAGTCATTTTTGCTGGATCATTTCTGCCCGTTTCATCGCTATAATCTTCCCCCGATTATAAGGACGTCTCCTGATCGGGCCTCGCAGCATCGTTGACAGCACCTGTCGACTCCTCCGCATTGCCCACAGAGAGCCTTCCACACAGACATGTGCAGCCCGATGCGGGCGCAGCACTGATGCCGGACAGTCAATCGGTTTGAACGTCCCGCGCCAGTCCTTGCCTCACATCGCGTATGAACCTGATCTGCCAGAGCTGCCACCGCGCAGCCCTTTTTGAGGTTCGCGTCTCCAAAAGAGCGTGAAAAAAACGGGTTTTCACAACTTCACAAGAGTGTGGCAAGCAAATGAATAGTTACGCGTTTGTAAATGCACCGTTAGCGTCTGACCCAGCCCCCTTGCAAAGGACCGACCGCAACGCAGTCTCCGTCACAGGAGCCTGAAGCCTGTCCAGCCGGACGGGTTGCACAACCGGATGCCTTGACGATAGTCGAATGGCTGTTCGGGCCGAAAAATGCGTTCATGCTGATCGTGTAAGCATCAACCAGGCTCGTTCGGTGGCGTCCGCTGAAGATGCAAAATTGCGAAGAATCGGACATGGCGATCCCGGCCAGGTTGTACGAGGCACCGCGCCAAGCCGCGCCGCCCGCAACTGGCGACTGACCACGGGAATGCATGCCGTCAATTTGGTGCTGCAGATTTTGGAGACGCGTTAATGGCGCATAACGAAGCAGTCGACGTAGTGTTGGTCGGGGCAGGCATCATGAGTGCCACCCTCGCCGTACTGCTCAAAGAGCTCGACCCCAGCCTCAAGCTTGAGGTGGTGGAGCTCATGGATTCCGGTGCTGCAGAAAGCTCCAACCCCTGGAACAACGCAGGCACCGGCCACGCCGGGCTGTGCGAGCTGAACTACACGCCGGAAACGGCCGATGGCTCGATCGACACCAAAAAAGCGATTCACATCAACACCCAGTTCGAGGTGTCCAAACAGTTCTGGGCCTACCTCGCTCGTAAAGGCACGTTCGGTTCTTCGCGCTCCTTCATCACCCCGGTTCCGCACCTGAGCTTCGTTCAGGGTGAAAAAGGCATGGCGTATCTGAAAAAGCGTTACGAAGCGCTGCGTACCCATCACGCCTTCTCTTCCATGGAGTACACCGAAGACAAAGCCAGGCTGGCCGAATGGATGCCACTGATGATGCCCGGCCGTCCGGCCGACGAGCCCATCGCCGCGACCCGGGTCATGCATGGCACGGACGTCAACTTCGGCAATCTGACCAACCTGCTGCTCAAGCACCTGGCCAGCGCGCCCGATGCACAGGTCAAGTACTGCAAACGCGTCACTGACCTCACTCGCAAGGGCGATGGCTGGACCGTCACCATCAAAGACGTGAACAGCGGTAGCACCCGCGATATCGACGCCAAATTCGTGTTCCTCGGCGCCGGCGGCGCAGCGCTGCCATTGCTGCAGATGTCCGGCATCGAAGAAGGCAAGGGTTTCGGCGGCTTCCCGGTGAGCGGCCAGTGGCTGCGTTGCGACAACCCTGAAGTGGTCAAGCATCACCAGGCCAAGGTTTACAGCCAGGCCGCCGTGGGTTCCCCGCCCATGTCAGTACCGCACCTGGACACCCGAGTTGTCGACGGCAAGACATCCCTGCTGTTCGGGCCCTATGCCGGGTTCACGACCAAGTTCCTCAAGCACGGCTCGCTCATGGACTTGCCGCTGTCGATCCGCGCGGCGAATATCGCTCCGATGCTCGCAGTAGCCCGTGACAACATGGACCTGACCAAATACCTGATCAGCGAAGTGCGGCAGTCCATGGAGCAGCGACTGGATGCACTGCGGCGTTTTTACCCAGAGGCCAAAGCTGAAGACTGGCGGCTGGAAATCGCAGGGCAACGGGTGCAGATCATCAAGAAGGACCCTAAAAAAGGTGGCGTCCTGCAATTCGGTACCGAACTGGTGTCGGCCAAAGACGGCTCGCTCGCGGCGCTGCTCGGCGCCTCGCCAGGCGCTTCGGTGACGGTTTCGATCATGCTGGATCTGCTTGAACGCTGCTTCCCGGATAAAGCGCGTACCGAGTGGGCCGCCAAGCTGAACGAGATCTTCCCGGCCCGCGAAAAAGCGCTGGAAACCGACGCGCAGCTTTACCAGCGTGTCAGTGCCCAGAGCGACCAAAGCCTTGACCTGGTGCAGAACAGCGAAACGGCAAGTTTCGCTTGATACCTCACCGCCCTTAGGTCCCGCGCAACAAAAAACCCCACCTGAAAAGGTGGGGTTTTTAGTTTGCGCCCGGTGCCGGCACGGCGTCAGGCAATCTGGCCCAGCGTCATTGCTCAGCCTTTCGCCTTTTCAATCAGTTCGATGTAATCCTCGGCGTTACGCTGATCCTTGATCAGGGTCACGAAGTCATTGCCGTGCTCGTCCTTGCCGTCGAGGTCGTAGCCGGCTTCCTTGAAGAACGTAAGGAATCGCGCGAAGTCGTCAACGCGCAGGCCGCGATAGGCTTTGATCAGCTTGTGCAGCGATGGAGAGGTAGCGTCGACCGGCTCGAAGTCCAGAAACTGCTTGATCTGGGCGTCGCCGATTTCATCGCCAATCACCTGCTTCTTATCTTTACGCATTGCTGACTCCAACTGACTTGCGGGACATTTCGTGGCGGGCAGTTTACCCCCCGCTCGTGCGCGGGCTCAACGCGCGCGTACGCTACCGGTGTGCAGGTCGGCCCAGACATGGCCGTTGGCGTAGCTGAGAAACTGGCAGTAAACCTTCTCGTTGCGCAGCAAATCCATGACCGCACGGTACTGGGTCGCGGGGTAGTACAACGTCAGCGTGCGAGAAGACTCATCGTAGGTGGGTTTCTTCAGGCTTTTGCTTTCACCGTCGAAATGGATCAACACTTCGGCAATGGTCGCACCCTTGTTCATGGGCTTGCCTTTCAGGCGCACAATCAGTGGAGAAGTGACGGGGATGGGTTGCTGGTTCGACTGTCGCTGGCTGCCCACTACCACCGAATACTCGATGATCTGCAGCAATTGCTGCTGCTCTGGCTCGCCTTCGCGCACCGACAGCTCATCCGGCGGGAGGTATTGCGCGTGCATGGGTTCGGCAAGCGCGGGAAGTGGCAACGTCATCAGCAATATCAACGCAGCGGTGCTTCGAAACGATAAGGGCATGGGCGCCTCCCGAAAAAAGTGGGAGGCACTCTAGCATGTGCCGTACGCCGCTCATCTGCAGGTTGTGCCGAGCGATATCGGCAACCTCTGAAACTCGAATGGACGCCCCATTCTGTAGGAGCGCGCTTGCCCGCGAAGGCGGTAGATCAGGCAGCATCGACGATAACCGGACGAATGCTTTCGCGGGCAAGCGCGATCCCACAGTCAATCTCGGTAAGTGCCCAAAATTTCAGGTAGACCTCACGACATGAGACAGCCTGGAGTTTCTTTACATGCCTTTCACGGCATAAATGCCGGCGGCGTTGCGCCAGTAGCCTTTGTAATCCATGCCGTAACCGAAGATGTAGCGATCGATGCAAGGAAGGCCGACAAAATCGGCCTTCAGGTCCGGCCGCGCTTTGCGGTCGTGATCCTTGTCGATCAGTACGGCAGTGTGGACTGCGCGAGCACCCGCGTGTTTGCAGAAGTCGATGATCGCGCCGAGGGTATGACCCTCATCAAGGATGTCGTCAATGATCAGCACGTCACGGTCGATGAAAGACACTTCAGGTTTGGCTTTCCAGAACAGGTCGCCGCCGCTGGTTTCATTGCGATAGCGGGTAGCGTGCAGGTAGGACGCTTCCAGCGGAAAATTCAGATGGGTGAGCAGTTTGCCGGCGAAGATCAGCCCGCCATTCATTACGCAAAATACCACCGGGTTACGGTCGGCCAGCACGCCATTGATTTGCTCGCCAACGCGGGCGATGGAGGCCTCGACTTCGGCCTCGTTGTAAAGGCAGTCGGCCTCGCGCATGACTTGACGGATATGCTCGAGATCAGCGGACATGACGCTCTCCAGGGGGTGCTGTTTGAGGAAAAGCGGGCAAAGGTACGCATCCGCCGACATCAGGGCAAGTGTTTCTGGACTAACGTTGCACTGCCGTACCACAAATGTGGAAGCCCGCCGCCAACCTTCAGGACAAGTTACAGCTGAATAGATTAATCTAAGCCGTTTTTTTTGCCCGCCCGCTGGAGCCTTTCCCCTATGCCCATTCGTGAGATCCGCCATCCGCTGATCCGCCACAAGCTCGGCCTGATGCGCCGTGCCGACATCAGCACCAAGAATTTTCGTGAACTGGCCCAGGAAGTCGGCGCGCTACTGACTTACGAAGCGACGAAAGACCTGCCGCTGGAAACCTACAACATCGAAGGGTGGGCCGGTACGGTTCAGGTCGAGAAGATCGCCGGCAAGAAAATCACCGTGGTGCCAATCCTGCGCGCGGGCATCGGCATGCTCGAAGGTGTGCTCAGCCTGATCCCGGGCGCCAAGGTCAGCGCCGTGGGCGTTGCGCGCAACGAAGAGACCCTCGAAGCGCATACCTACCTGGAAAAACTTGCCCTGGAGATCGACCAGCGTCTGGCGCTGATCATCGACCCGATGCTTGCCACAGGCTCGTCCATGGTCGCGACCATTGACCTGTTGAAAAAGGCAGGCTGCCGCGACATCCGCGCAATGGTCCTGGTGGCCGCACCGGAAGGCATCGCTGCGGTTGAAAAGGCTCATCCCGACGTCAACATCTACACGGCGTCCATCGACCAGTGCCTGAACGAACATGGCTACATCATTCCGGGCCTGGGCGATGCCGGTGACAAGATCTTCGGCACCAAGCAGAAGGACGCCTGATGAAGCCGGATGAGTTCAACGATCCACTCTGGCGGACCATATTGTCGGGGGCGCAGATGCTCTTCGTGGCATTTGGCGCGCTGGTACTGATGCCGCTGATTACCGGCCTTGACCCCAACGTTGCGCTGTTCACCGCAGGGCTCGGCACACTGTGCTTCCAGGTGGTGACGGGGCGTCAGGTGCCGGTATTCCTCGCCTCCAGCTTTGCCTTCATTACCCCGATCATCCTCGCCAAAGGGCAGTTCGGCCTGGCTGCGACCATGGGCGGCGTCATGGCGGCCGGGTTCGTCTACACCTTCCTCGGCCTGGCAGTGAAGATCAAAGGCACCGGTTTCATCGACCGCCTGCTGCCGCCCGTGGTGATCGGCCCGGTGATCATTTCCATCGGTTTGGCGATGGCTCCCATTGCTGCAAACATGGCCATGGGTCGCACCGGCGATGGCGCCGCCGAGCTGATTCCGTACAACACCGCCATCATCATTTCCATGGCCGCGCTGCTGACCACGTTGATCGTTGCGGTGTTCGGCAAAGGCATCTTCCGTCTGGTGCCTATTATCTCGGGCGTGCTGGTGGGTTTCGCGCTGTCCTTCTACTTCGGCGTGGTCGACGTGGCGAAGATTGCTGCGGCGCCGTGGCTCGCCTTGCCGCACTTCACGGCACCGGAGTTCAACTGGCAGGCCATCCTGTTCATTGTGCCAGTGGCGCTGGCGCCGGCCATTGAACACATCGGCGGCGTGATTGCGGTGGGCAGCGTGACAGGCCGTGATTATCTGAAGAAACCCGGCCTGCATCGCACGCTGCTGGGCGACGGCATCGCGACAACCGTGGCCGGCGCTTTCGGGGGGCCGCCCAACACGACCTACGCCGAGGTCACTGGCGCGGTCATGCTGACCAAAAACTACAACCCGAAAATCATGACCTGGGCTGCGATTTTCGCCATCACCCTGGCGTTTATCGGCAAGTTTGGGGCATTGCTGCAGAGCATTCCGGTGCCGGTCATGGGCGGGATTCTGTGCCTGTTGTTCGGTTCGATCGCGGCGGTAGGCATGAACACGCTGATTCGCCACAAGGTTGATCTGGCAGAGGCGCGCAACCTGGTGATCGTGTCGGTTACGCTGGTATTTGGTATTGGCGGTGTACTCATCGGCACCGGCAACGGCCCTGATGATTTCGGCATGAAGGGCATTGCGCTGTGCGCCGTGACCGCCATCGTGCTGAATCTCATCCTGCCGGGTAACGATGCATGGAAGAACAAGCACCTGGATGACCAGTTGCCTTAGCGTCATAGCGTTATAAAAAAAGGGGCTTCACTCACGTGACGCCCCTTTTTTCGCCTGCGGGTTATAGCGGCTGAGCGTTATGAACATTGTTGCGAGCGACGTGTATTCCGCGTGGACCTACGGCGAATGCTCAGCCCGGTTCGCCAGCAAGCCGGCTCCTACAGATCCGGGAGACGCCACGGGTCGTCCAACAACTCCGGGAAATGTCACGAATCGTCAAAAAAATCCGGGAAACGCCACGGGTATGCCGACACCTGCGGAAACGCTACGGGGCGTCCGGCACGTACGGGAAACGCAACGAATCGTCCGAAAAATCCGGGAAACGCCACGGGTATTCTGACACCTGCGGAAACGCTACGGGGCGTCCAACACGTACGGGAACCGCAACGAATCGTCCGAAAAATCCGGGAAACGCCACGGGTATGCCGACACCTGCGGAAACGCTACGGGGTGTCCAACACGTCCGGGAAACGCAACGAATCGTCCAACAATCCGGGAACGCAACGGGTATTCCGACACCTGCGGAAACGCTATGGGTGTCCAACACGTCCGGGAAATGCCATGGGTCTTCCGACACGTCCGGAAGACGCCACGGGGCGTCCAACACGCCCGGGAAATGCGACGGGTTGTAGGACATGCCTGTTCACACCAAGGATCGCCCAATGGGCTTGGGCAACACCTTGATTTGCCCGCCGCTGCCAAATCCGTAGGAGCCGGCTTGCTGGCGAATGCTGTCTTGACTTCACATTGATGAAGACTGGACGACCCCCCTTCGCGAGCAAGCTCACTCCCACAGTCCTCCACAACATCACCCATGTTCCTTTAGCACACGCGCTACCGCTGGAGTGAGCTCACTCCCACAGTATTCCGGTACTGCACCCATGATTCTTCAGCGTACACAGCCACCTGTGGGAGTGAGCTTGCTCACGAATGCGCCAGATCAGTTTCACTCTGGCGGCTGAGCAACGCTCACCGACACGCTCTTGCTCGGTGTGACTAAAGCACCACCGCCGGTGCCTTTTCGCACAAGGTATTGAGCGCCCTGGCCCAGTTCGGGTCATCGTTCAGGCACGGGATCAATACGAGTTCCTCGCCCCCTGCTTCCTTGAATTGCTCTGCGCCGCGATCGCCAATTTCCTCCAGCGTCTCGATGCAGTCCGCGACAAAGGCAGGGCACATGACCAGCAGCTTCTTCACGCCTTGCGCGGCTAGCTCGGCCAAGTGCGGCTCGGTGTAGGGTTCGATCCACTTGGCCCGTCCAAGACGCGACTGAAACGACACCGACCACTTGCCATCGGGGATCCCCATCAGCTTGGCGAACTCAGCGGATGAGCGCATGCACTGCGCGCGGTAGCAGACGGCCAAGACTTCGGGCGACACAGTCTGGCAGCAGTTGCCGCTCTTAAAGCAGTGGTTGCCGGTGGGATCGAGCTTGGTGATATGACGCTCGGGGAGGCCGTGAAAGCTCAACAGCAAGTGGTCGTAATCCTGCTGCAAATGAGGACGCACGCTCTCCACAAGGGCGTCCAGGTATTCCTGCTGATTGAAAAACGGCTTCAGCAGCGAGAAGTCGAAACTCAGCTTCTTCTCACGGACTACGCGTTTGGCTTCCTCGATAACAGTGGTCACCGTGCTGTCAGCGAACTGCGGGTAAAGCGGTGCCAACGTCACCTTATTGATGCCTTGAGCGGCCAGACGGGTAAGCACCGTTTCAATTGAAGGCTCGCCGTAGCGCATCGCCAATTCGACCGGGCCGTGTTTCCACTCCTTGACCATCGCCTGCTGAAGCCGCTTGCTCAGCACCACCAGCGGCGAACCCTCGTCCCACCAGATCGATGCATAGGCATGTGCCGACTGCTCCGGGCGCTTGATTAGAATCAGCGAGACGATCAGGCGACGCACTGGCCACGGCACGTCAATAACATAAGGGTCCATCAGAAACTGATTGAGGTAACGGCGTACGTCGGCCACCGACGTAGACGCCGGTGAACCCAGGTTAACCAGCAGTAATGCGTGATCGGTCATGCAACACCTTGATGTCAGTGGCGGCCCAGAAGGTTTTCCAGTGCCGCGCGCAGATCAGTGAATCGGAAAGTGAAACCCGCTTCCTGCAAGCGGTCTGGCCGGGCGCGCTGACCACCCAGCAGCAGGATCGATAACTCGCCAAGCAACAAGCGGAGCGCCACGGCCGGCATCGGCATGAACGCCGGGCGGTGCAGCACTGACGCGAGGGTTTTGGCGAGATCGCGATTCCGGGTCGGTGCTGGCGCGCAGGCATTATAGGGACCTCTGGCGTCATCCCGTTTCATCAGAAAATCAATCAGGGCGATTTGATCTTCAATATGAATCCAGGGCATCCATTGACGTCCGTTGCCAATCGGTCCGCCCATGCCCATCTTGAAAGGCGGTAACAAACGTTGCAGCATCCCGCCTTCGTTGGCCAGCACCAGCCCGGTGCGCACGAGCACCACGCGGATGCCCAACGCTTCGGCCCGTTGAGCGGTTTCTTCCCAGGCAATGCACAGCCGGCTGGCGAAATCTTCGCTGACCGGTGGGGAGCTTTCGTCGAGCTCCCGCTCACCGCCGTCGCCGTACCAGCCCACTGCGGACCCGGAAACAAAAACGTCGGGCTTCTGTTCGCGACGCTCAAGCCACGTCACCAGTTGCTCGGTCAGCGTTATGCGGCTGTCCCACAACAGTACTTTGCGCTTGCGCGTCCACGGGCGGTCGGCAATCGGCGCGCCGGCCAGGTTTACCACGGCATCGACGTGCTGGCTGCCGACGTCGTCCGGGTGGGCGATGCCACGAACCTCGGCGCCACACAAACGCGGCACGTCGCCGGGCGTGCGACTGAGGACCGTCAGCTGATGGCCTTGAGCGAGCCAGTGCTTACACAAACGACGTCCTATCAAGCCTGTACCGCCGGTCAGCAAGATGTGCATGACTGAGTTCCTTACGTGGCGTTCATCGCAATTGCGGAGTCTATTTCTTCACAAGCCATGAGCTCGTGGTCGGAATCATCACTCAACTTTAGGTCACGTTTTGGTGATTCACTTTGCCGCTGTCCACTAGGACAGCATGAGCGTGCGGTTGAGCGATGAGAGCGAAGTATTAGATTGTCAGCGAGCCAATGGCCGCTTCAGCCCAGCGTGCGCTGGGCAACAACTTATACCGAAAAACGGCATTGTACAGCTTTTGCCTGAGGCGTAGTCTGTGCAGACAAGGTAACGAGGCCCCTATGACTGTCCCTATCGCAATCATCGGAACCGGCATCGCCGGACTCTCCGCCGCCCAGGCGCTCCAGGCTGCCGGGCACAGCGTTCACCTGTTCGACAAGAGCCGCGGAAGCGGTGGCCGGATGTCCAGCAAACGCAGCGATGCCGGCGCGCTGGACATGGGCGCACAATACTTCACCGCACGAGATCGCCGCTTCGCCTCTGCCGTGCAGCAGTGGCAGGCCGACGGCCACGTTGCAGAATGGAACCCCCAGCTCTACAACTTCCACGGCGGTAAACTCAGCCTCTCGCCCGATGAGCAGGTGCGCTGGGTGGGCACGCCGCGCATGAGCGCAATCACCAGGGCGATGCTCGGCGATTTGCCGGTGACTTTTTCCTGCCGTATTACCGAAGTTTTCCGTGGCGAACAGCACTGGAATTTGCTGGACGCCGACGGCTGCAGCCATGGCCCCTTCAGCCAGGTCGTCATCGCCATTCCCGCCCCCCAGGCCACCACACTGCTGGCTGACGCCCCGAAGCTGGCAAGCGTCGTCGCCGGCGTCAAAATGGAACCGACCTGGGCGGTTGCCCTCGCGTTCGACGCACCGCTGGATACGGCCCTTGAAGGCTGCTTCGTGCAAGACAGCCCCATCGACTGGCTGGCGCGCAATCGCAGCAAACCCGGACGCGACAGCACAATGGACACTTGGGTCCTGCATGCCACCAGCGCCTGGAGCCGCCAGCACCTGGACATGCCCAAGGAAGAGGTGATCGATCAACTGCACGGCGCATTCGCCGAACTGATCAACTGCGCCATCCCGGCCCCCGCATTTACCCTCGCCCACCGCTGGCTTTATGCGAGGCCGGCGGGTGGCCGCGAAGTGGGCGCGCTGTCCGACCCGGACCTCGGGCTCTACGTGTGCGGCGACTGGTGCTTGTCGGGCCGTGTCGAAGGCGCGTGGCTGAGCGGGCAGGAGGCGGCGCGGCGGTTGCTGGAGCACCTCGAATGAACCGTCTTAACCCGCGTAAATTGCTGCTGTCCAAGTGGACAGCAGCAGCCCCTCAAAACCGTGAAAAGCACTTCCTTGTGACCGAGCTGTTCTGTGACGAAGAAGGCACGGTGCTGGAAATCGAACTGCAAGCCGTCATGACCAAGCGCAGCCAAAAGCTCGCGTGGCAGGTTTTGCAAAACGATCAGAGCTGGCAGATGGGCTGGAGATAACACGGCCGAGAGAGGGAACGGCCAAGCAGAACGGGTAGTGCCTGGAACAGTCGGCTTGTGATGTTCCCGCGCCCAACCGGAGCAACCTGTCGTGTCAACCGGAAATCTTGTACAAACTGTTTGACTTGTAGAGCTACGAACCTATGATGAGCCAATGTTGTACAGAACAATAATCCTGTACAAGAAATCCATCGAGGGGTTGTCATGTCTGCTGTACTCGAGCAATCAGCCGCGCAAGTCGCCAAACCCAAGCTGGGCGTCAGTGCCTGCCTGATGGGCGTGGAAGTCAGGTTTAATGGCGGCCACAAGGAATCGCACCTGCTCACCCGTGCCCTCAACGAGTATTTCGATTTCGTTCCGGCTTGCCCGGAGGTTGCCATCGGCATGGGCATTCCTCGCGAAGCCATCCGTTTAGTCGGTGATCCGGAGCATCCGCAGGCGGTTGGCAGCGTTCACCCCGCGATGAACGTGACGCAGCAATTGGCCGACTATGGCGAGCACATGGCCGGCGAAATGGATGACATCTGCGGCTATATCTTCATGCAGAAGTCACCATCGTGCGGGCTGGAGCGCGTCAAGGTGTATCGCGACAACGGCTTACCCTTCGAAACCGGCGGACGCGGTATCTATGCTCAAGCATTCTGCGCACGTCACCCAGATCTGCCGGTCGAGGAAGACGGCCGCCTCAACGACCCGGTTTTGCGCGAAAACTTTATCACTCGGGTGTTTGCCTACGCAGCCTGGCAGACCCTGATGAAAAGCGGCATCACTCGCCGTGCACTGACTGATTTTCACGCACGCTACAAATACCAGTTGATGGCCAACGACCCCATCCAGTACAAGTCGCTCGGAAATCTGTTGGGAACCATGGGGCGTAATGACCCAGCCGAAGTCGCACCGCGCTATTTCAGCCAGCTGATGAGCGCGCTGAAGAAACCGGCCACACGTCGCACGCACACCAATGTGCTTCAGCACCTGTGCGGCTACCTGCGTCAGACGCTCAGTGCTTCCGACAAGAAAGAAATTCAGGGCCTCATCAATCAGTACCACCAAGGCATCGTGCCCTTGGTCGTGCCACTGACGCTGCTCAAACATCATTTTCGCCTACACCCCGATCCGTACATTGCGCTGCAGGTGTACCTGCAGCCGCATCCGGAAAATCTCAGTTTGCGCAACGCGATTTAACCATGACCACTACCGAGCAAGAACCGCCGGAAGGCGACCCGCAAGACTCCGCGAGCCCGTTTGAAAATGGATGGCTGCCCATTCGCGAAATCGCCCGCCTGACCGGTGTAAACGCTGTGACGCTTCGTGCCTGGGAACGTCGTTACGGCCTTATCGTCCCGCACCGAACGCCCAAGGGGCATCGTCTTTACAGCAATGAGCACGTAGAGCGCGTACTGATCATCCTGACCTGGCTGAACCGTGGCGTGTCCGTCAGCCAGGTCAGGCAGCTGATCGACGATCACCAGGCGCCTGCACCGAGTGTTGAAAACGATTGGGACATTCTGCGCCAGACGCTGCATGAAGCCATCGCCGCACTGGCTGAGCGCCGCCTGGACGACACGCTGAACCGAGCGATGTCGTTGTACCCACCGCGCACGCTCTGCGAACAGCTATTGATCCCTTTGTTGGCCTCTCTTGAACAACGCTGGCAAGGCCAGTTTGGCGCCCAGCTGGAACGAGTGTTCTTCTACTCCTGGCTGCGCAGCAAGTTCGGGGCGCGGCTGTACCACAACAACCGTCAGGTCAGCGGCGCACCGTTGCTGCTGATCAATCAGTCTGACCTGCCGCTTGAGCCCCATTTGTGGCTGACCGCCTGGTTGATCAGCAGCGCCGATTGCCCGGTCGAAGTCTTCGACTGGCCGCTGCCAACAGGCGAACTGGCTCTGGCCTGCGAATACCTCAAGCCCCGCGCCGTGCTGCTGTATTCCAGCAAATCACTCAACGTCGGGCAGCTGCCTCGCCTGCTGCACAACATTGAGTGCCCGAAGCTGATCGTCGGGCCGGCGGTACGCATCCATTCGACGGACCTGTCCGCAGCAGAGCGTGAGGTCACTGGTCTGACGCTCGCCGAAGACCCTTTGACCGCGCAGTTGGCGTTGCAGCGGCTGGGGCTCATCTAAGGAATGACCATGCAATTGATATGGCTGCGCAGCGACCTGCGCGTGCACGACAACACTGCGCTGAGCGCTGCCATGGAGCAGGGCCCAACCATCGCCGTGTACATGATCAGCCCCGGCCAGTGGTTAAGCCATGACGATGCCGCATGCAAAGTTGATTTCTGGCTGCGCAACCTTAGCCACCTGAGCAAGGCACTGGAGGCGCTCAACGTGCCGTTGCTCATCGTCCACGCGGAAACATGGGCTCAGGCGCCCAAGGCATTGCTTGATATCTGTCAGCAGCACGCCGTTGAAAACGTCCACGTAAACGACGAATACGGCTTCAATGAAGCCAAGCGTGACCGTGAAGCAGAGGACGCGCTTGATGCCGTCGGCATCCTGTTTAGCCGCCACCTCGACCAGTTGTTCTTCCAGCCCGGCAGCGTGCTGACCAAAAGCGGTGGCTATTTCAAGGTCTTCACCCAGTTTTGCAGGGTTTGTTACGCCCGCTTGCACTACTCGATGCCCGCGTTGGTTGCGTTGCCCAAGGCTCAGGGGAAGCTTGCAATCAAAAGCGACGTCATCCCCGACACGGTCAAGGGTTTCCCCGAGCCTAGCGAGACGCTGCGCTCACTCTGGCCGGCGGGCGAAGATGAGGCACGCGAGCGGTTGAATACGTTCACCGATGAGCAGGTTCATTACTACGATCAAGAACGCGATTTCCCGGCCAAGCCCGGCACCAGCCAGCTGTCCGCCTACCTGGCTGCCGGGGTTATTTCGCCACGCCAGTGCCTGCATGCAGCGCTGCGCAGCAACAACGGCGAGTTCGAAACCGGCAACTCGGGGTCGGTGACCTGGCTAAACGAGCTGCTCTGGCGGGAGTTCTACAAGCACGTGCTGGTCGGCTTTCCGAGGGTGTCCCGTCACCGCGCCTTCCGCCCCGAAACGGAAGCGCTCCAGTGGCGCCACTCCCCAACAGATCTGCAAGCTTGGCAGGAAGGCCGAACCGGGCTCCCGATTGTCGATGCGGCCATTCGCCAGATGCTGGAAACCGGCTGGATGCATAACCGGCTGCGGATGATCACAGCGATGTTCCTGACCAAGAATCTGCTGATCGACTGGCGTGAGGGTGAGCGGTTTTTCATGCAGCATTTGATCGACGGTGATCTGGCTTCCAATAACGGGGGCTGGCAATGGAGCTCATCGACCGGGACCGACGCCTCGCCCTACTTCCGGATATTCAACCCGCAGAGCCAATCGGAACGATTTGATCCCGAAGGTGTGTTCATCAAGAAGTGGGTTCCGGAACTGGCTGAACTGAACAAGCGCGATATCCACAATCCCGCTGCGCTGAAAGGGCTCTTCGGGGTCAAGGAGTATCCAGCGCCCATCGTTGACCTTAAAGCCAGCCGCGAGCGCGCGTTGCAAGCGTTCAAATCGCTGCCCCAGCGTCAGCCTGAGACACAGGAGGCCGGCTGAGGTTCAATGAGCCTCTTCGTGATGCCCCGTGCTTTCCGTCAGGCTGTTGAAAAAGCCCATCATGAAGTGCCTGTCGTGGCGTCGGTCAATCGGGTTCGCCGTGCGCCGCGCGGTGATTTAGACTGCCGACCATGACGACTGTTATCCCTTCGCTCCAACTCCCCACCGAACCGGAGATCACGTGTTCTACCTGTGCAGCGTGTTGCTGTCAGCTAGAGGTCATGTTGATCACGGACACAGGTGTGCCCGAGCGCTTTATCGACACCGATGACTGGGGCGGCGAGGTCATGTTGCGCCTGGACGATGGCTGGTGCGCGGCGCTGGATCGCGACACGATGATGTGCACGATCTACGACCGCAGGCCGTTGATTTGCAGGGAATTCGAAATGGGTGCGCCGGAGTGCATTGCCGAGCGGGAGGGAATTGCGACGGCGTATCTGTGATCTTTGCAGCAGTTGCGGAGGGAGATCAGCGCTGCGATGGCTGGAGTTTAGACACATTCCAGGCTAAGGCCGGTCCTGCTCAACGATTGCTGCAGCAGGACCGGCTTCAGCCGGGAGGAACCGCGTGACGCGTTGCAGTTGCGGCTAAACCGCCGCTGCAATAAAGCAGGGTGTTATCAGAACGGCATCGTGTAGTGGATAGCGTAACTCTCGATACCGTCGTTGTTGGTGGTCATGCCGCCATTGGAGTAGTGAGTGGCACGCAGGCCCACTTCATGACCACCCGCGAAGCGCAGACCGAAACCGATGCGGTCTTCAAACTGGAACGCGCTGCCCAGCTTGTTGCCTTCAACTTCGGTGCGCTGGAATACAGCGGCGCCGATGCCGGCTTCGATGTAAGGCTTGACGCTCTCACCCGAGAACTCATAAACAAATACTGGTGAAAACGACAGGCTGTTGTTGCTGGAGTTCTTGTCGCCTTCCCAATAGGTGTAGGCGCCGCTCCAGTAACCGGTCAAACGGCCGACACCGGTCTGCCACCAGCTCTTGTCCCAGTCGAACTGCGCACCCAGGCGGTACGTCATTGTCGACTCGCCCGTTTGCCCTACCGAAAACTCCACCCCATCAGCTTGGGCAATTGCGCTTTGCCCCAACAACGCAGCCGCAATCGCAGCCAAACAAAACAGTCGCTTCATCTGAAACATCCTATTTCAAAAGGATTAAAAATAATTTTGTATCGACAGAAGTGCTGTAGAAGCCGGAGGCTGATATTTAGTTCAGCCAAAAACGAAGCAATTCACGTTTTTTTCACGAAACGAAGCTTCGCACATTGTCGGAGTTGTTACAAAGCAAGCGTAGGACGTTTCTGAAATCTTCTGGATCGCCGGTCGTCCAGAACTGAGCGGTCCGAGGATGACCGCCCGCCAGCATGTCCCGCTCTCCCAAAAGCCGCTGCAATTGCCGGGCTACAGCAGCGCCGGTGTCGATGAGCGTGATCGAAGGCGCAATCATGTCGCGCAGCAATGGCTTCAGAAAGGGGTAATGCGTACAACCAAGAATGATGGTGTCGCATCCGGCGTCAAGCAGCGGCTGAACGTAGCCCTGCAGCAGTTGGCGAATGGCCGGGCTGACGAGGTCACCGGTTTCAATCAATTCAACCAGCCCCGGGCAGGGCTGAGTAATGACCTTCACGTCAGCGGCAAAGCGATCGAGCAACGCGGCAAATTTCGCGCTTTGCAGAGTGCCCGTGGTTGCCAATACACCGACGATACCGGTTCGCGTGGCTGCTGCGGCAGGTTTGACTGCAGGCTCCATGCCTACCAGCGGCCAATCGGGATAACGGGCGCGCAGGTCGGCAATGCCCGCCACTGTCGCGGTATTGCAGGCCACGACCAGCGCTTTGGCGTGTTGACGATGGAAGAATTCGGCAATCGTCGCGCAGCGCTCACGGATGAACTCGGGACTTTTTTCGCCATAAGGTATGTGGCCGCAGTCAGCCACGTAGAGCAGTGATTCACGCGGCAGCAGTTGCTGTATCTCTGCCAGTACCGACAGCCCGCCGACGCCGGAATCAAACACCGCCACAGGCGCGTCGCTGTCTCGCCTCATGCTTCGTTGGAATCAGACGCGTCGCGGGTCAGATGCCGGGCACCGCATACGCTGCAGCCCGGGTCACGCTTGACCTTCAATTCACGGAAGCGAGTGCCCAGCGCGTCGATCAGCAAAAGGCGCCCGACCAGCGGATCGCCAAACCCGGCCAACAGTTTTAGCGCTTCAAGGGCCTGCAGGCTGCCAACCAGTCCGACCAGCGGCCCGATAACCCCAGCTTCGCTGCACGTCAGCTCGGTTTCGCTGCCATGTCCGTACAGACAGTGATAGCAAGGACTGTCGGCCCGACGCGGATCGAACACCGACAACTGAGCTTCCAGTCGAATGGCAGCGCCGCTCACCAGTGGTTTGCCGGCATTGACGCAGGCCGCATTAACCGCTTCACGGGTCGAAAAGTTATCCGAACAGTCCAGCACAAGATCGACCCGTGCAACGACCGCCGCCAGGGTGTCGGCATCAAGCGCCGTGCGATGGGGCACCAGCGTGACCTGCGGATTGATGGCGGTCAGTCGGGTCATCGCCGAATCAACCTTGCTCATGCCGACGCTTGAAGTGTCATGAATGATCTGACGCTGCAGGTTTGTCAGGTCGACGGTGTCGAAATCCGCCAGATGCATCTCGCCCACACCCGCCGCCGCGAGGTACATGGCGACGGGCGAGCCCAGCCCGCCCAGGCCCACGATCAAGACGCTCGCTTGTTTGATCCGCAGCTGGCCTTCGATATCCACCTGCTGCAGCAGGATCTGCCGGCTATAGCGCAGCAGTTCCTCGTCAGTCAGCACGGCACGCGCCCGAAAGTAATGCGTTCATGGTCACCCAGATCACGGCGGGTCTGGATCTGCTCGAAGCCATGTACGAGCAACAGTTCGCGCACTGCGGCGCCCTGATCATAGCCATGCTCCAGCAACAGCCAGCCACCCGCTTCAAGGTGCGCGGGCGCCTGGGACACAATCAGGCGCAGGTCATCCAGGCCATCGTCCCCGGAAACCAGAGCGCTGGAAGGCTCAAAACGCACATCACCCTCGACCAGATGCGGGTCGCTGGCGGCAATGTAAGGCGGGTTGCTGAGGATCAGGTCAAAACGTTGCCCCTCCACCGCACTGAACCAGTGGCTGTGCACAACCCGCGCGTTATCCAGATGCAAGCGTTGACGATTGCGTTCGGCAAGTTCTACAGCCTCTTCGACACGGTCAACAGCGGTAACGTCCCATTGCGGACGATCCTTGGCCAGTGACAGTGCGATCGCGCCGGTTCCGGTGCCCAGATCAAGCAACCGATGAGGGATTGCCCCCGGCAAAAGCTCCAGCGCGGTCTCAACCAGCATCTCG
This sequence comes from Pseudomonas lutea, assembly GCF_000759445.1. NCBI lineage: Bacteria > Pseudomonadati > Pseudomonadota > Gammaproteobacteria > Pseudomonadales > Pseudomonadaceae > Pseudomonas > Pseudomonas lutea. The sequence goes on along the minus strand of NZ_JRMB01000003.1, from coordinate 320,719 downwards.
GTTTCCGGCCGCGGAATAAGCGTATGGGGTGCAACTTCGAGGTCGATATTCCAGAACCCTTGCAGGCCCAGGATGTAAGCGACCGGCTCGCCCGTACGGCGGCGTTTCAGAAAGCCGTCGAAGGCTTGAGCCGCTTCGGTGCTGACAATACGCTCGGGCCAGGTGTGCAGAAAGCTGCGAGGCTTGCCCAGGGCAGCGGCGAGCAACAGTTCGGCATCCAGACGCGCTGTCGGAGAGTCCGGCAACTCGGCGCTTCGTAACAAGCTGGCGATGATGGTCATTTAATCACCCAGTGCCGCAAGTTGATCTGCCTGATACTCGGCAAGTAACGGTTCTATCACTGCATCGACCCCACCGGCCATAACTTCATCAAGGGAGTAGAGGGTCAGGTTGACGCGGTGGTCGGTGACCCGCCCCTGTGGAAAATTGTAGGTGCGAATACGCTCGGAGCGGTCCCCGGAACCTACCAGCAATTTACGCTCGCTGGCGATGGCATTGGCCGCTGCAGCGGTCTGCTGGTCGTTGAGCTTGGCTGACAGCCAGGACATGGCCCGGGCACGGTTCTTGTGCTGGGAACGTTCTTCCTGGCACTCCACCACGATACCGGACGGCAAGTGGGTGATGCGGATGGCGGAGTCGGTCTTGTTGACGTGCTGGCCACCGGCGCCCGATGACCGATACGTATCGACACGCAGGTCGGCCGGGTTGATCTCGATGGTCTGCTGCTCATCAGGCTCGGGCAGGACGGCCACCGTGCACGCTGACGTGTGGATGCGCCCTTGGGATTCGGTCTCGGGCACCCGCTGCACACGGTGCGCACCCGACTCGAACTTGAGCTTGCCGTAGACGTTTTCGCCCTCGACCCGCGCAATGACTTCCTTGTAGCCGCCATGCTCGCCTTCGTTCTCCGAAAGGATCTCGACCCGCCAGCCGCGTCGCTCGGCATAGCGCGAGTACATGCGGAAGAGGTCGCCGGAAAATATGGCCGCCTCATCGCCACCGGTGCCGGCGCGAATTTCCAGAAAGACGTTACGGCCATCGTTCGGGTCTTTAGGCAGCAACATTTTTTGCAGATCGGCTTCGAGCACCACTAACTGCTCTTTGGCTTCGCGCACTTCCTCGACTGCCATTTCACGCATGTCGGGGTCGCTGTCCTTGAGGAGCGCCTGCGCGCCCTCCAGATCGCTTTGCACTTTCTGCAGTTTGCGGTAGGCCTGGAACACCGGCTCGACTTCGGCGTACTCACGGGAGTACGCGCGAAATCTGGTCTGATCCGCGATGACTTCGCCATCACCGAGCAGCGCGGTCAATTCCTCGAAACGGTCGCTGAGCACGTCCAGCTTGTTAAGCAGTGAAGCTTTCATTGCGGGGATTTATCCGTGGAGCCCTCATTGAGGGCAAAGAGTTCCTGGGCCATGGCCAGCGCATCGACGCGGCCTTCGGCGGACAGCTTTTTGAGTTGCACGCTGGGAGCGTGCATCAACTTGTTGGTCAGGCCACGTGCAAGGGCCATCAATACATCTTCGGCGTTGCTACCGTTGGCGAGCATGCGCTGGGCTTTTTGCAACTCTTCATCGCGCAGGCGCTCACTTTGCTGACGATAGGCCTTGAGCACATCAACTGCTGCCAGTTCACGCAGGCGGGACATGAAATCGTCGACGCCCACACTGACCAGTTCTTCCGCCGCCTGGGCAGCGCCCTGACGACTCTTGAGATTTTCAGCTACGACTTCGTGGAGGTCGTCCACGGTGTAGAGGTAAACGTCTTCAAGCTCACCCACTTCAGGCTCGATGTCGCGCGGGACGGCGATGTCGACCATGAATATAGGCTTGTGCTTGCGCAGCTTCAGCGCACTTTCAACGGCGCCCTTGCCCAGAATCGGCAGTTGACTGGCCGTCGAGCTGATAACGATGTCGCTGTTCACCAGCTCTGCCGGGATGTCGGCGAGCAGCACTGCATGGGCGCCAAACTGTTCGGCCAGCGTATTGGCGCGCTCAAGGGTGCGGTTGGCGACGACGATGCGCTTGACCCCCAAGTCATGCAAATGCCGGGCGACCAGCGTGATGGTTTCGCCCGCCCCGATCAGCAGTGCCTGGCTGCGCTGCAGGTCACTGAAGATTTGCTTGGCCAGGCTGACGGCCGCGAAAGCAACGGAGACCGGGTTTTCGCCAATGGCAGTGTCGGTCCTGACCTGCTTGGCAGCGCTGAAGGTAGCCTGAAACAGCCGACCCAGCAGCGGACCGACAGTGCCGGCCTCGCGTGCAACGGCGTAGGCGGATTTCATCTGGCCGAGAATCTGGGGTTCACCAAGCACCAGCGAGTCCAGCCCGGATGCCACGCGCATCATATGACGCACGGCGGCATCGTCTTCATGCACATAAGCGCTGGCACGCAGCTCGTCGACATTCAGGTGATGATAGTCCGCCAGCCATCGCAGAACGACGTCCGCAGTGAGTTGGTCCTGTTCTATATAGAGTTCGCTGCGGTTGCAGGTGGAGAGAATGGCGGCTTCGCGGCTGCGGGTCAGTCGGCAAAGCTGCTGCAGCGCGTCGACCAGCTGCTCAGGGGTAAATGCCACGCGCTCGCGGACATCCACTGATGCAGTCTTATGGTTGATACCCAGAGCAAGAAAGGCCATTCAAGGTCGCTGATGGTGACGTGAAGCCGGCAATTGTCCTACTTCAATAGATTCAGGACAACCACCGCAATACATTCAGAACGTCCGCAACAGGCGATTGTCCCTATACAGGTGCGTATTACAGCGTCTGGCCTGCGACAAAATGTCCATGCGCAGGCTGTAGATTGAGCGTGTCCAGATTTCGCGCGGGCTGTGGGTTTGCTCCCGGCCTTGTGTCATGATGCTTCCAAACCGCAGGTAAGCCGCCCCTCTTCTCTATGAATAAATCCTCCGCGCTGTTCCTTGCCCTTGTCGCTCTGAGTGGCTGCCAGTCTACGGCCTCTGTTTCCACGGAGCCCTCCGCACCGGCTAAAGAAGCGCCGCCCGCACCTGAGCCAAAACCTCAGGTGTACGGCTCGTTTTCCCAGGAGACGGTCGTCAGCCTGCTGACCGCCGAGCTTGCCGGACAGCGCAACCGTTTCGACATCGCGCTGGACAATTACGTGACCCAGGCCATCCAGACTCAGGACCCGGGCATCTCGGAGCGCGCGTTTCGCATCGCCGAATACCTGGGCGCCGATCAGGCAGCGCTCGACACCTCCCTGATCTGGGCGAAGAACGACGCTGGCAATCTTGAGGCGCAGCGCGCGGCCGCTATCCAGTTGGCGCGAGCCGGGCGCTACGACGACTCCATGCGCTATATGGAGAAGGTGCTGCAGGGACAAGGCGACACGCACTTTGATTTCCTCGCACTCTCGGCGTCGGAAACCGACTCCAATACGCGCAAAGGCCTGATCACCAGCTTTGATCGGCTGTTGATGAAGTACCCGAAGAATGGCCAGTTGATATTCGGCAAGGCGCTCCTGCTGCAGCAGGAAGGCGACAGCGCCGCGTCACTCAAATTGCTTGAGGACAACCCGCCAGGTGAAGGCGAAGTGGCGCCGATTCTGCTGCGCGCTCGCCTGTTGCAAAGCATGAACCGTGGCAAGGAAGCGATCCCGCTGCTTGAAAAAAGCATCAAGAAGTACCCGGACGACAAGCGTCTGCGCCTGACCTATGCGCGCATGCTGGTCGAACAGAACCGCATGGAAGACGCCAAAGTGCAGTTTTCCAGCCTCGTTCAGCAGTATCCCGACGATGACGAGCTGCGCTATTCGCTGGCCCTTGTCTGCCTGGAAAACAAAGCCTGGGACGAAGCAGCGGGTTATCTCGAAGACTTGATCACGCGCGGCAGCCATGTCGATGCGGCCCACGTAAACCTTGGCCGCATATACGAGGAACGCGATGATCCGCAGGCCGCGCTGGGCGAATACGCTCAAGTCGGCCCAGGCAACGATTTCCTGCCTGCACAATTGCGTCAGGCCGATATCCTGATGGGCAATGGCAACACCGCCGAGGCCTCCAGGCGACTGGCTCAGGCACGTGTCGATCAGCCCGACTACGCGATTCAGCTGTACCTCATCGAAGCCGAAACGCTCACCAACAACAATCAGGGCGAGCGCGGCTGGCAAGTGCTCAGTCAGGCGCTGAAGCAGTATCCCGACGACCTGAATCTGCTGTACACCCGGGCGATGCTGGCCGAGAAGCGCAACGATCTGAAGCAGATGGAAAGCGACCTGCGCGCCATTCTCAAGCGCGAGCCGGACAACGCCATGGCGCTGAACGCTCTGGGTTATACCCTTTCGGACCGCACCACGCGCTACGCTGAAGCCAAGGCTTTGATTGAACATGCCCATCAGCTCAACCCGGAAGACCCTGCGGTACTCGACAGCCTCGGCTGGGTCAATTACCGACTGGGCAACCTCGATGAAGCCGAACGGCTGCTTCGACAGGCGCTCGAGCGCTTCCCCGACCACGAAGTCGCCGCGCATCTGGGCGAAGTTCTCTGGGCCAAGGGCGAACAGCGGGAAGCGCGCAAAATATGGGGCAAGGCCCTTGAACAACAACCTGACAGCCCGGTCCTGCGCAGCACCATCAAACGCCTGACCGGCGCCGAGACCCTCTGAATTTATGCAATTGCGCCACGTCATCGTTTTTAGTCTGATCGCCCTGCTCGCCGGTTGTGCCGGCATGTCCTCCCGTGAAGCCGTAAAAGGCCAGGGCGACGCCAACCAGTGGCGGGCCAACAAAGAACAGCTGAGCAGCCTTGATGGCTGGCAGATAAACGGCAAGGTCGGGATCCGCGCCCCCAAGGACTCCGGCAGCGGTACGCTGTTCTGGCTGCAACGCCAGGATTATTACGATATCCGCCTGTCCGGCCCGCTGGGTCGTGGCGCGGCACGGCTCACAGGCCGGCCTGGCGCCGTATCCCTGGAAGTCGCGAATCAAGGTCGTTACGACGCACCAGACCCCGAAACCCTGCTCAAGGATCAGCTGGGCTGGAAGCTGCCCGTGTCGCACCTGGTCTGGTGGGTCCGAGGCCTGCCCGCGCCGGACAGCAAGAGCAGCCTGACGCTGGATGGCGACAGCCGTTTGTCGGCCCTGGAACAGGACGGCTGGCAAATCGAGTACATGAGTTACACCCAGCAAAACGGTTTCTGGCTGCCCGAACGCATGAAGCTGCACGGGCAGGATCTCGACGTGACGCTGGTGATCAAGGACTGGCAGCCTCGTAAACTGGGGCAATAAGCATGTCGCAAGCACGATTGACGCTGCCCGCGCCTGCCAAACTGAACCTGATGCTGCATATCACCGGGCGGCGCGCGGACGGCTACCACGAGCTGCAGACGCTTTTTCAGTTCCTGGATTACGGTGACGAGCTCAGCTTCGCGCCACGTGAAGACGGCGAAATCCGCCTCCAGACAGAAGTTGCCAACGTTGCGCACGACAGCAATCTGATCGTGAAAGCTGCCCGGGCATTGAAAGCGCAGTCCGGCTGCCCGCTCGGCGTAGATATCTGGCTGAAAAAAATCCTGCCCATGGGTGGTGGCATTGGCGGCGGAAGCTCGGATGCTGCGACCACGCTTCTCGGGTTGAACCACCTCTGGGAACTCGGCTGGGATGAAGATCGCCTGGCAGCGCTCGGGCTCACGCTGGGGGCCGACGTGCCGGTTTTCGTACGCGGGCACGCCGCTTTTGCCGAGGGCATCGGCGAGCTTCTGATCCCTGTAGATCCCGAAGAACCGTGGTATCTGGTGCTTGTGCCGCAAGTATCTGTAAGTACAGCAGAAATTTTTTCAGATCCACTGTTGACACGTGACACTCCTCCCATTAAAGTGCGCCCCGTTCCCAAGGGAAACAGTCGAAACGACTGCTTACCGGTTGTAACGAGGCGATATCCAGATGTTGGTAACGCTTTGAATTTGCTAGGTAAATTTACCGAGGCAAAATTAACCGGAACTGGAAGTTGTGTGTTTGGGGCCTTCCCAAGCAAAGCTGAAGCTGATAAAGTCTCGGCCCTTCTTACAGAGACCCTTACAGGGTTTGTAGCAAAAGGCGCAAACATCTCGATGTTGCACCGAAAGTTACAGACACTGCTCTAAGAGAACCGAGTGCCAGGCACTCGTGCACCAGATACAGGGGCGTCGCCAAGCGGTAAGGCAGCAGGTTTTGATCCTGCCATGCGTTGGTTCGAATCCAGCCGCCCCTGCCATTTTCCTATAGTCATCCAGGCATACCCTAAGCCTCCAGGTACTGCGCGTGTCCAAGATGATGGTCTTTACGGGGAACGCCAACCCCGATCTGGCTCGGCGTGTCGTACGTCAGCTGCATATCCCTCTCGGTGACATCTCTGTTGGAAAGTTTTCCGACGGTGAGATTACCGCTGAAATCAATGAAAACGTTCGCGGTAAAGACGTCTTCATTATCCAGCCGACCTGCGCTCCGACCAACGATAACCTGATGGAACTGGTAGTGATGGCTGATGCCTTCCGTCGCTCCTCGGCCACTCGTATCACAGCTGTAATTCCCTACTTTGGTTATGCCCGTCAGGATCGCCGTCCGCGCTCCGCACGTGTGGCTATCAGCGCTAAAGTGGTTGCGGACATGCTCACCGTTGTCGGTATCGACCGGGTGCTGACTGTCGACCTGCACGCTGACCAGATTCAGGGTTTCTTCGATATCCCGGTAGATAACATCTACGGCTCCCCCGTTCTGGTGGATGACATCGAAGACCAACGCTTTGAAAACCTGATGATCGTTTCCCCGGATATCGGCGGCGTCGTGCGTGCACGTGCTGTTGCCAAATCCCTGGGCGTTGATCTGGGCATCATCGACAAACGCCGCGAGAAGGCCAACCACTCCGAGGTGATGCACATCATCGGTGACGTTGAAGGCCGTACCTGTATTCTCGTTGACGACATGGTCGATACCGCCGGCACCTTGTGCCATGCGGCCAAAGCCTTGAAAGAACACGGCGCTGCGAAGGTATTTGCCTATTGCACGCATCCTGTCCTCTCGGGCCGCGCGATTGAGAACATTGAAAATTCCGTGCTGGACGAACTGGTGGTAACAAATACCATCCCGCTGTCCGCTGCAGCACAGGCCTGTGATCGTATCCGTCAACTGGATATTGCACCGGTAGTCGCTGAAGCGATGCGTCGCATCAGCAATGAAGAATCGATCAGCGCGATGTTCCGTTAAGGGCCCTGCCCTGCCGAACCATCCGTTGACGAAAAGCGCCCCGCCCCGACACACAATGCCGGGGCGGGGCTTTTTTGCCCATACCGTGTCTGGCGCTGGTCGCAAACGCCGCTCGGTCATGGCTATTTTGGAGATACAAAATGACTGATTTTATTCTGAACGCCCAAGCGCGTACTGACCTGGGGAAAGGTGCGAGCCGCCGCCTGCGTCACGCGCAAAAAGTACCTGCCGTAATCTACGGTGGTAACGAAGAAGCCGTTTCGATCACCATCGAAGCCAAGGAAATCGCCAAGCTGTTCGAAAACGAAGCTGCTTACAGCCACGTTATCGAGCTGAACGTTGCCGGCGCCAAGCAGAACGTCATCGTTAAAGCGATGCAACGTCACCCTGCCAAGCAGTTCATCATGCACGCCGACTTCATCCGCGTTATCGCTGGCCAGAAGCTGACTGCAACCGTTCCAGTGCACTTCATCAACGAAGAAGCACCGGTCAAGAAAGGCGGCGAGATCTCGCACACTACCACTGAACTGGAAGTGACCTGCCTGCCAAAAGACCTGCCTGAGTTCATCGAAGTTGACCTGGGCGCTCTGGAAATCGGCGACAACGTTCACCTGTCCGACGTCAAGGCACCCAACGGTGTTGAATTCGTTGCACTGGCGCACGGCAAAGACCTGGACATCGCTAACGTCCACGCGCCTCGCATCGTCCAGGACGAAGAAGAAGGCACCGCAGAAGGCGAAGCAGAGTAATTATTACTCGCTAGCCGGTTGAACCCGTGATGATGCCTGCCATCATCACACTCGACCCAAGGAAGAGCCCCTGACGTGACCGCCATCCAACTGATCGTCGGCCTGGGAAATCCAGGCCCCGAATACGAACAGACCCGGCATAACGCAGGGGCTCTTTTCGTTGAGCGTATTGCCAGCGCCCAGCGCGTCAACCTGACCGCTGACCGCAAATATTTCGGCCTGACGGCTAAATTCAGTCATCAGGGCCATGACGTTCGTCTGCTGATTCCCACCACATACATGAACCGCAGCGGCCAGTCCGTCGCGGCTCTGGCGGGTTTCTTCCGGATTCCTCCGCAGGCCATTCTGGTGGCCCACGACGAACTCGACCTGCCTCCGGGCGTCGCCAAACTCAAACTGGGTGGCGGGCACGGCGGGCACAACGGGCTACGCGACATCATCGCGCAGCTCGGCAACCAGAACGGCTTCCATCGTCTGCGGCTTGGCATCGGCCACCCGGGCGACGCCAGTCTGGTGTCCAACTTCGTACTGGGTCGTGCGCCACGCGCCGAGCAGGAGAAACTGGACGCCAGCATCGACTTTGCCCTCGGCGTGCTGCCGGATGTACTCGCTGGCGACTTCGCCAAGGCGATGCGCGTCCTGCACAGCCAGAAGGCCTGACATCACTCGAGGGGAAACACCATGGGATTCAACTGCGGCATCGTCGGCCTGCCCAACGTCGGCAAGTCCACCCTGTTCAACGCCCTGACCAAATCCGGTATCGCGGCGGAGAACTTTCCCTTCTGCACCATCGAACCGAACACCGGCATCGTGCCGATGCCCGACCCGCGCCTGCAGGCCCTGGCCGACATCGTCAATCCCAAGCGCATCCTGCCGACCACCATGGAGTTCGTCGACATCGCCGGGCTGGTTGCCGGCGCATCCAAAGGTGAAGGGCTGGGCAACAAGTTCCTCGCCAACATTCGCGAGACCGACGCCATCGCTCACGTTGTGCGCTGCTTCGAAGACGAGAACGTGATCCACGTTTCCAACAGCGTCGACCCGAAACGCGACATCGAGATCATCGACCTGGAATTGATTTTTGCGGACCTCGACAGCTGCGAAAAGCAATTGCAGAAGGTCACGCGCAACGCCAAGGGCGGCGACAAGGACGCAGTGGTCCAGAAAGGCCTGCTTGAGCAACTCATCGCTCACTTCACGCTGGGCAAGCCTGCACGCAGCCTGATGAAGAGCATGAGTGCCGACGAGAAGGCCGTGATCAAGGGCTTCCACCTGCTGACCACCAAGCCCGTCATGTACATTGCCAACGTCGCCGAGGACGGTTTCGAGAACAATCCGCACCTGGACGTGGTACGTGCCATCGCCGAAGAAGAAGGCGCAATGCTGGTGCCGGTCTGCAACAAGATCGAAGCAGAGATCGCCGAGCTTGAAGACGGCGAAGAAAAGGACATGTTCCTGGAAGCTTTGGGTCTGGAAGAACCTGGCCTGAACCGCGTCATTCGTGCCGGCTACGAAATGCTCCATCTGCAGACCTACTTCACGGCCGGCGTCGAAGAAGTGCGGGCATGGACCGTCCGTGTCGGCGCCACCGCGCCACAGGCCGCTGGCGTTATCCATACCGATTTCGAAAAAGGCTTTATTCGCGCCGAGTGCGTCGCCTACAACGACTTCATCCAGTACAAGGGCGAAACCGGGGCCAAGGAAGCGGGCAAATGGCGCCTTGAAGGCAAGGATTACATCGTCAAGGACGGTGACGTTCTGCACTTCCGCTTCAACGTCTAACGCGCTCGTGGACCTCCACGTTAAACAACAAAGCCCGCGCGTCAGTCGATGATTCGCGGGCTTTGTGCTTTCAGCGGTTTGCCTCTGCCTGGGCGCCGATCTACCTGTGCGGCTTAGAGGATCGGCTGTGCTGCGCGAAACAGCAAAACGACACCTTCGCGCTTAAGTGTTACATCGCTAAAGTGCGTGCGCAGATGCGCCTCGAACCCAGCCTGCGTGTCATGACTGTTGCCGAAAATCCCCTTCTTGTTATAAACCGCCATCAGCTTGCGTCCGAAGCCGTTGTGACCCGCTTCATCGCCTAAAATCGTCGCGCCGAACACCACACCGCCCGCGGCAAGGTTGTGCTTGAGGTGAGCGAAAATGGCAGCTTTGGCGTCTAGCGGGCCAGGCAAGCAATGCAGCAGGTAGAACAGCGATATTGAGTCGAAGCGCTCACCATTCGGGATTGGCGCCATCACGTCATGCTGAAGGGTTCGTGTGTCTGGACGCCCAATCCTGCGTTTGGCCGCGGCAAGGCTGCTCGGGTTAAGGTCCATGAGGGTGATCTGCGTGCCCGGGCTCAGATTTGCCTTGGCCAGGTAATAGCCGGTCCCCACACCGATATCCAGATGATTCGCCCGCATATTGGCGCGAAAGAACGGCAGCAGCACTTCATCCGTCGGGCAACGCCAGGCATACCGATTGGAGATACCCAGTACCCAGGCGTCGTACAACGCTAATGTCAGGGGCGAATAAACCGCCGCACCTGCGGCACTGCTGTCAGTCATGGAGAATCCCCTACGGCGACGGGTTATCAAAAGACGATGAAAAAACGACGACTCTTATACGTCGCCAACCTTTCGTCTTTCAACACACATTGCATTCCGGCGCATGAAGAATTGCACGCCGTAGCGGCTCCTGGAATGCGCCTGGCCGGCTTAGCCGAGCTGGAACCTCGCCGTATTGTCGCTCAACGCCCGGCTTCCCTTGCTCAAGGTGTCAGCGGCTTGATTGACCGCTCGGGCGCCATCCAGCAACCGGCCTGCTGCCTGATCCACCTGCTGGATATTGCCACTCACCTCGTCGGCCGTTGCTGCCTGTTCTTCCACAGCGGTGGCGATCTGAGCCAGCGTGTCGGTAACGATCTGCACCGCGCTGGCGATCTCCTCAAGCCGCTCGCCCAGACCGGTTACCGACTGCGCGTCACTGATGGCCTGTCCGCATGCCGCTTCCATCAGCGTGACCGCCTGGCTAACGGTGGTTCGCAAACTGTCCACGGTCCCCGCAATTTGCGCCGTCGATGCCTGGGTTCGTTGCGACAGGCTGCGCACTTCGTCTGCCACTACAGCAAATCCGCGGCCCTGCTCGCCTGCTCGCGCGGCCTCGATGGCCGCATTAAGCGCCAGCAGGTTGGTCTGCTCGGCAATGCCGCGAATGGTATCGACCACTGACTGGATTTGCTGCCCCTGCTCGCTGACCTTGCCCAACGCGTTAGCGGTATCGGTGAGCTTTTGATTCAACTGCTGGATGCTCGCGGTAGTGCGCTGGCTGTCGCGGCTGCTGTCTTCGGCGATCCTGCGTGTGGCCTGCGCGCTGCCCGACGCGGCTTCACAGCTGCGAGCGACACCCATGGACGTCGCGGCCAGTTCGGTGGCGGCTGCGGCGATCTGACTGATCTGCTGTTGCTGGTCTTCAACCTCGTTCAACGTGCTGCCGGACTGAGCGTTGAGCGTCAGCACAGCGGAGCCCAGCTGCTGGGTTTCATGATTCACACCCAACAAACTGGCGCGCAACTGCACAACGGCAACATTGAGCGCGTTGCTAATGGCCGCGAGCTCATCGCGCCCCTCAACGGCGACCTCGACGCATAGATTACCGTCCCGCAGGGACTCAGCCAGAGTGGTAATGCCCTTGGCGCTGCGTTGAATCGAAGTTTGCAAACACATGAAGAGGTACAGAGCCGCCAGTGCAAGGATGCTGAAAATCGCAGCAATCGGCACGAACTGCTGGATGGCCTGGTCGTGGTAATAGTCGAGCCGGCTGTTAAGCGAAGAAAGCGACTGTTTGCGCAGGGCCGCCAGCCCTTCGCTGACGCTGTCGACGCTGCGCTCAAAGGCGGCGGGGTCAAGCTTGATGCTTCCGCCAAACACGCCGTCGTCGAGTACCTTCAACTCGGTATCAAGGCGCTGCAGACTGTCATCGTACTGCCGCGTCCAGAACTCCATTCCGGGGTAGGCCTTGGCTTTCAGCGAACCCACCGCTTTAACCAACTGGTCGCGGGCGTCGCCAATGCGGCTGCGCAGATCCCGCATCTGCAGACGGCTTTGCAGCGAGAATTGCCCTGAAGCGATCGAAGATTGCCCGATGCTCGCCATCCGCCCTACCCTTTCGACAAGGTCCGGCGCTTGTTGGGTGGCGATTTGCATCAACAGGTAGGTTTCGAGCCACGGGTCCAGAATCAAGCCGCTGTCCATGGCGATCTGCTCACGCAGGCTCTGCAGCGCGGTCAGGGCGGAGGTGAACCGGTCGTAACCGTCCGGCCACCAGCCCACAGCGCGCAGCGCTTGGGAATCCATTCCGTTGACCGAGGCCTGCAATGCCTGGTACCGCGTCATGATATCTGCCGTGGCGTTTTGCGCTTTGAGCTCCTCCCCCAAAGACGCCAGTGATCGAGTCAGTTCAGGGTTCGCTGCATCCAGCGCATTCATGGCCGCCTTCGCCGCAGGCGTTGGATCATGAAGAATATCGGCCGCTTTCCAGCGCGCCGCGCGGTTGCGTTGCGCTGTCAGTTGCACATCGAGGTCATCGAGTGCCGTGAGTTGCCTCACCCCGATCTGCTCTTGAGCGATTACCGACAACTTGCTGCGGTAGTCCTGACTGATCATCCACATGCTGCCTGCGAGCGGCAAAATAAACAGGAAGAAAAGCACCTGAAACTTGCGCGCAAACCCGAGGCGCCCGAGCAGTCGGATTCCTGGGGACAAAAGACTTTGCATAGCCGACTACTCCTCACCGACAAACTGCTGCTCGACGCGTCGTCACTGCAGCGCTGCCTTACATGCTCACAGGCGAAATGCCATGTCTCTGTTTCTAAACGATAACCGCCGGTTTGACGCGAATGGCGGCTGAGCTGGACCCTGTTCAGTCCCAAACCGCTTGTATCTATAGCGGCCGCAATCCGACAGGCATAAGCAAGAACCGGACCGATAGCACTAAGCCACCAAACCGGGCGCGCGGGCGAAGACAGTGCAGCTCATGTGCTCGAATGTGGGGCGAAAACACACACAAGTCCGGCGACAAATGTCACCGGAGTGCAATTGGAGGGGCTGAAGGCCGAGGTCAATGAGGACGCCGAGGCTAACCGGTTGATAGCCCGGGTAAATTTTTTTAGAGAGACGCTTGACACATCTTCGATCTGAGCGAATAATGCGCGCCACTTGGCTACATAGCTCAGTTGGTTAGAGCATAGCATTCATAATGCTGGGGTCCGGGGTTCAAGTCCCTGTGTAGCCACCAAGTACCTCAACAAAGCCCGCCTCGTGCGGGCTTTGTTGTTTCTGGCTGTTCGTCACTAAAGCCGAATCCCATATCGCCGATAGCCATGTACTGCATCTCGCAGTGCACGGAGGCAATATGAAGAAGATCGCTATCGCTGGACTGGTCGCTCTGCTCTCAATCGTTTCACTTATGGCATCGGCTTGTCCTAAAGGAACGCACCCGTCCGGCGGAACGGGCTCTCACCACAAAGGCGGCACCTGCGTTTAACACTGGCAGGTCAGGCGCCGGGCCTCTTTGAGCGCGGCGCCTCCCCTCCGGACGACGTGCAACCTTGCCTCGCGTCGCTCTGCATGAGCTTGCTCTCAAGCAGCCCGAAACGCCCAGACCACTTCCACCAGTCTGGCGGCAATCAGCAAGTACACCAGCGAAACGAGAACCTGAATGGCTACGTGATACCGCAGCTTGCCAAGCCTGCGAATGCCGTCGCTGACGTTCAGGAACATCAGGACCGCAGACACCCCAATCAGCCCCCATCCAGTTGCGCCGGCCACCAGTACACCAATGAACTGTTGATAATCCGCCCTCAATGCGCTGGTGCCCGCCGCGAATAGCAAGGCACAGACCAGAAGATTCTTGATGTTATCGAATATCTGCGTGCTGAAATCCTGTTCCAGCAGTGCTACATAGCGCGCCCAGATTTTCCGCATGACCCGGTGCCTGTTGGTCGGTGAACCTACAGCGTAGCGCGCAGCCGGAGCGCCCGCTGAATGTCGCCCCAGCGATCAGGAGGGCAACGTCAATCCGTGACAACCGTGCCCTTGTCCAATAGATTACGCCCCTCGAAACGCCCCGGGCCTTTCGCGCCTCAACCCCAGTTAACGAAGTAGTGGATGTTCAATGTCTGATTCCCATACCGATCCGGCTGCAATCCTCGCCGTGTCCTCCAAGCAAGCTTACGAAGAAGCCATCAACCTTTCGCAGCATGTGCCTCAGGCCAAGACCATCAGTGAGATGGTGCTGGATGCCTTCCAGAGCGCGAAAGAAAGTGATCAGATTCGCGATTTGCGCCTCGCCATTCGCCAGGCCCACGACCGGTTCGATGACGATCAGGCTTACGAGCTGATGGGTCAGCTTAAACAGCTCAAGGACGCAGAAGCCGCCGACATGGCTGCGCTGGAAGACCTGAGCGCACGATTCCCGATCAGTCGGATTCTCTCCAGCTACAAAGATGACCCGAGCTTCCAGGAACTGGTCTACAGCCTTGCGCTGAAGGTGCTCAACCAGACGCATCAAGCGGTCAGCAACCCGAGCGGTGGCAAAAGCAAAGCAGCGCGGCCCAAGAAGGAAGCCGAGGTGTTTGTCATCAGCAAGGACGGCGCCAGCGTCACCCTGCCCCTGCGCACGCCGCGCTCAAAGGCCAGCGCCGATCGTGAAGCGTTCGAGTTCCTCGGCTTTGCTTTTGTCGGCGAGGGCGATGAGGCCGAGCTGCAGAGCGAAGTGTTTGTCGACAATAACGGCAACCAGCAGCCTGCCACGCGCAAGAACATCGTCAGCGCCATTCAACAGCAGACGGCATTTGAAGGATTTAGCGCGGTGCAGCAGTAAGAATCTTACAGCACACCTGGCAACCGGATCAGGTCAGCAACACGCTCAACGACAGGATCGGGTGGCGATCGCAACGCCATGATGTAACCTCAGGGGCTGGCCACCGCGGTGCCATCCGACTGTCACCGCCTTCAAGAGGTGTTGAGCAATGCAGATTCTTGGTGAAACCATCATCGGACAACGTTGTGTGCGTGGCGAGGCGGGAGAGGTGTTTGCGCTTGCAGCCGCCTCTGGCGACCCCCTGACCCCCGCCTTTGGTGCCAGCACATTGGATGACGTCAACGCTGCGTGCGAACTGGCCGAGGCTTCCTTCGACAGTTATCGGCAGCTCAGTGACGACCAGCGCGCCAGCTTCCTTGAAGCCATCGCCCAAGGCCTGCTGGATCTGGGCGACGTGCTCACCGAGCGCGTCCATGTCGAGAGCGGCCTGCCCAAACCACGCCTTGAAGGCGAGCGGATGCGCACGGTCAATCAGCTCAAACTGTTTGCCAGCCTGCTGCGTGACGGCCGCTGGCACGGCGCCGTGGTTGATACGGCGCTGCCGGAGCGCCAGCCGCTGCCGCGCGCCGACCTGCGTCTGCGGCGAATCGGCCTTGGCCCGGTCGCCGTCTTCGGCGCCAGCAACTTCCCGCTCGCCTTTTCGGTCGCTGGCGGCGATACGGCTTCAGCACTGGCGGCCGGTTGCCCGGTCATCGTCAAGGCGCACCCGGCTCACCTCGGCACCAGCGAGTTGGTGGGCCGTGTGATTCAAAAAGCGGCGCGCGACACCGGCATGCCGGAAGGCGTGTTCTCATTGCTGATCGACAGGGACATTGCCGTCGGTCAGGCGCTCGTCAGCCACCCGCTGATTCAGGCGGTGGGCTTCACCGGTTCTCGTCGCGGCGGGCTGGCGCTGGTCGCAGCGGCTCAGGCACGTCCGGTTCCGATTCCGGTGTATGCCGAAATGAGCAGCATCAACCCTGTGTTCCTGCTGCCCGCCGCTCTGCTGGCCCGCGCCGACACCATTGCCAGGGGCTTCGTCGAGTCGCTGGTACTGGGCGCCGGGCAGTTCTGCACCAACCCCGGCATTCTGCTGGCGCTGGAGAGCGATGCGCTGGAAACGTTTGTGTCGGCTTCGGCCAAGGCGCTGTCTGAAAAGCTGCCGACGACCATGCTGACGCCCAACATCCACGGCGCGTACTGCAACGGCCTGAATAACCTGCACAGCGCTCCGGGCGTTACGCTGGTGGCGGAAGGTCAAGAGGCCGAAGGTTCGTTCCAGGCGCGCCCGGCGTTCTTCCGCACCGACTCGGCCACGTTCCTGGCCAACCCTGCGCTGGAAGACGAAAATTTCGGACCGAGTGCGTTGCTCATCGTCTGCACCGATGTGGCCGATCTGCAGAAAGTCGCCGCCAGCTTCGACGGCCAGCTGACCGTCACCCTGCAATATGACGACGGCGACGAAGCCACGGCTCAAGCGCTAATGCCGATTCTTGAGCGCAAGGCCGGACGCATTCTGTTCAACGATTTCCCGACCGGTGTCGAGGTGAGCTACTCGATGGTGCACGGCGGGCCTTTCCCAGCGACGTCAGACAGCCGTAGTACCTCAGTGGGCGCGACGGCCATTGATCGCTTCCTGCGCCCCGTCTGCTACCAGAACGTGCCGGATGCGCTGCTGCCAGCTGCTTTGAAAGCCAGCAATCCGCTGGGCACCTGGCGACTGGTCAACGGTGAGCTGTCCAGGGACTGACCCGCTCAGCACCCTCCGCCGGCGATCCGCCACATGAAACGCAGCACCGTGCCCTCTTGATAGAGGGCACGGCCTGATAGACGAGCGAAGGGTCAGTCAGCCGATCGCGGCAACACCTTGCCATCAACCCCATCGCCGATGACCAGAAAATGCCCGCCCGCCACATGGTGAATGGTGCGCAGGTCGTCGTGCCCTTCAAAATGCCAGTGCCCTTCCGAAAAAACACGCTCATCGGCCCACGCCGCCACCACTTCACCGATGAAAAGGTCGTGCTGATTCTGATTGTGCGGCTCCGGTATCAGTCGGCACTCCAGCCAGCCCGCGCAGCCTTCCAGCAGCGGCGCATCGACGTGGGATCCCGCGAAGGTTTCCAGACCGTAGGCCTTGAACTTGTCCAGGCCCTGCTCCTGCGAAATATTCAGCCCGGACGTCGAGCCGACCGTTTCGACGATATCGATCTGACTGAGGGTAGGCACGTTGATTACGAACGTACCGGAGCCTTCAAGCAATTGCCGCGTCCATACCGACTTGTCCAGAACGACGGTGACTTTTGGCGGCTGGAAATCCAGCGGCATCGCCCAGGCCGCCGCCATGATGTTGCGCTGGCCGTCGTGGGCGGCGCTGATCAATACCGTCGGGCCATGGTTGAGCAGGCGATAGCATTTGGCGAGCGGTACCGGACGCCGATGGGAAGCGGTCATGAAATCATCCTGGCTGGCTGAAATCAGCGAAAAATACAGGGTTTATCGGGGCGAGGGAACGCACGTGCCTCTGCCATGGAAAACTGTCGCCATCCTGAAGCCTGTCCAATTCACCCTTTGCAGGCGCCCGTAAAGGTGATGTAATACTATAACAAAGTATTTCAGGCGGTCCTTCTGTGAAACGCGCTACTCCGCTCCCCCCTTCCCTGGCAACTTCCGCGCTCGCCCAGTCCGCCGGCAAGCGCGTACTTATTTCATTGGCCATGCTGGTACTGCTGTGGATCGGCGTTGCATGGGCGGTGGCGATTCCATGAGTGCCGCCATCGACCTGCACAACCTGACGCTCACTTACGAGCGACGGCCAGCGGTGCATCATGCCAACGGTCGATTCGCCGCAGGCAGTCTCACGGCGATCGTCGGCCCGAACGGTGCCGGCAAATCCACGCTGATCAAAGCCATCGCCGGCACACTCAAACCGGCCGCAGGGCGCGTTGAGCGCAATCAGCTGGCGACTCGGCACATTGGGTACCTGCCACAGGCGGCCGAGATAGACCGAAGCTTCCCGCTCAGTGTTGCCGACACGGTAATGATGGGCGCATGGCGCAGCATCGGGGCCTTTCGCGGCGCCTCGCGACAGCATGCGCAACAGGCCAGAGACGCGCTGGAGGCGGTGGGCCTGTCGGGATTCGATCAGCGCAGCATCAGTTCGCTGTCTTCGGGTCAGTTCCAGCGCGTGCTGTTTGCAAGACTGCTGTTACAGGACGCTTCGGTGATTCTGCTCGACGAGCCGTTCACGGCCATTGATGCACGCACCACGCGAGACTTGCTGCAATTGATCAGCAGGTGGCATGGCCAAGGCCGTACCGTGATTGCGGTGCTGCACGACATCGAACAGGTGCGCCAGCATTTCCCCAGCACGCTGCTGCTGGCCAGAGAGGTCATCGCCTGGGGCCACACCGTCGACATCCTCAACGACGATAACCTGCGCCGCGCCAAGAACATGGCCGAGCACTGGAACCCTGATGCACAGCCATGCGACGCCAATGCGGAGCAGATCCTGTGACCCTCTATACCTTGCTGATCCAGCCCTTTGTCGAGTTCGGCTTCATGCGCCGCGCGCTGGTGGCTTGCCTTGCACTGGGCATCGGCTCCGGTCCCGTTGGCGTGCTGCTGATGCTCAGGCGCATGAGTCTGGTGGGAGACGCGATGAGCCATGCGGTCTTGCCGGGGGCCGCCGTGGGTTTTCTGTTTGCCGGCTTGTCGCTCCCGGCAATGGGCTTTGGTGGCTTGATTGCCGGGTTGGCCGTGGCGCTCTTGTCAGGCTTGGTCAGCCGCTACACAACACTGCGCGAAGACGCCAGCTTCGCCAGTTTCTATCTGACGTCGCTGGCCGCCGGCGTGCTGATCGTCTCGCTGCACGGCTCCAACGTTGATCTGCTGCACGTGCTCTTCGGCACCATTCTGGCCATCGACGATCAGGCCATTTTCATGGTGGGAGGCATCGCGTCATTCACCCTCATTCTGCTTGCGCTGATCTACCGCCCGCTGATTCTGGAATGCTTCGATCCGGGCTTCCTCCGCGCTGTGGGCGGCCGAGGCTCGCTGTACCACGTGCTGTTTCTGCTGCTGGTGGTGCTTAACCTGGTGGCCGGTTTTCAAGCCTTAGGCACGTTGATGGCCGTCGGCATGATGATGCTGCCCGCCACCGTTGCGCGATTCTGGGCCCGCTCGCTGACCGGCATGATCGTCATCTCCACCATCGTGGCCACGCTGTCCGGGTTCATCGGCCTGATCGTCTCTTACCACGCCAGTGTGGCTTCGGGTCCGGCCATCGTCCTCACTGCGAGTGCCTTTTACGGGTTCTCACTGTTCTTTGGGCGCAGTGGCTTTGTACGCCGCCTGTTCCCGAGGGTTCATCTGTCCGGCTGATCGCTCTCTTACCGCAAGGAATTCGCCATGAAACGTTTCACGCTTCTGACCGCCGCACTGGCGTTGTCGGGCCTGGCCAACTTCGCCCAGGCAAAAACTCTGGAGACCGACGCATCGTTCACCGTGATCGCCGACATGGTGCACAACGTTGGCGGCGATCACGTGCACGTGACCTCGTTGATCGGGCCTAACGGTGATCCTCACGTCTATGAGCCAACCCCCAACGATGCCCAGGCGCTGAAGAAAGCGGATGTCGTGTTCGTCAGCGGCCTGCACCTGGAAGGCTGGCTGGATAGGTTGATCACAGCATCCGGTTACAAGGGTACGCCGGTCGTACTTTCCGACGGCATCATGACCCGCAGCATGGAAGAGGATGGCAAGAAAATTACCGATCCCCATGCTTGGAACAGCGCAGTGAATGGCGTCGTCTACGTCAGAAACATCATCAAGGCGCTGCAGAAAGCCGACCCTGACAACGCTGCCGACTACAAAGCGAACGGCGAGAAATACATTGCCCAGCTGCAGGATATGGACGCGTACGCACGGGCGCAGATCAGCGCCATCCCCGTCGCACAACGTAAAGTGCTGACGTCCCACGATGCCTTCGGCTATTTCGGCGACGCTTATGGGGTGACATTCCTTTCGCCGCTCGGGTTTTCAACCGAAACCGAAGCTTCGGCCGCCGACGTTGGCAAGCTGATCAACCAAATCAAAAAGGAACATGTCAGCGCCTACTTCTTCGAGAACTCCGGCGACCCACGCCTGGTGCAGCAAATCGCCAAAGCCAGCGGCGCGCACCCGGGCGGCGAACTGTACGTCGAATCGCTGTCACCTGCGGACGGGCCGGCGGCAAGCTACGTGGCGATGTTTCGTTACAACGTAGACAAGCTGACGGCGGCGATGAAAGGCCAGTGAACAAGCGCGTGCGAGGGCTGAACTGACCTCTGCCACGCAACGCGCGCGGTGCAGGTCAGGGTCAGGGTCAGGGTCAGGGTCAGGGTCAGGGTCAGGGTCAGGGTCAGCGAACCGAATGCCGGGGCGTCGGTCAATCTGTAAGCTAAACATCCCGCCCACCTCGACAGGATGACCCATGACCGCCCTCTCCTTCGCGCCTTTTCAGTCACTCGCTGAACGGTTGTTACCCCACACCGTTGCGGAGCGGCCGGACGGGTCCCACGACGTTTCGCATTTGCACCGGGTCTGGACCAACGTCTGCGCCATTCGCGACACTGAAGGCGGCGATCACCAGATTCTGCTCGCCGCGACCCTGCTTCATGATTGCGTGTCCGTGGAAAAAAACTCGCCCTTTCGCTCAAGCGCCTCGCGTCTGGCGGCCGCAAAAGCCACTGAGTTGCTTGCAGAAATGGGCTGGGACGAAGAGCGCACTCAGGCTGTCGCCCATGCCATCGAAGCTCATAGTTATTCCGCCGATATCACGCCAACGTCGCTGGAGGCAAAAATCCTTCAGGACGCCGACCGTCTCGACGCCCTCGGCATGGTAGGCGTGGCCCGGCTGTTCTACGTGGCCGGGCGCATGGGCAGCAACCTTTATGACCCCGCCGACCCGCAAGCACAGCAACGTGACCTGCAAGACAAGCGCTTCGCCGTTGATCACTTCAAGACCAAGATTTTCACTCTCGCCGACGGATTTAAAACCCCCACCGGGCGGCACTTGGCGCAAATCAGGCACGCGCGGGCGCAGCGATTCCTGGCGGAGTTCATGGAGGAAATTGGCGCAATGTCATAAAGACATCACGGAACACCTCTATAACCATCTCTCCGGTAATTTCGTCGATGGGATGGATGGCAGTGAAAAGGTTATTGCGTGGTTTAGTCCGTCCGTCTTCAAAGCCTGCTTTTCTGCGCCGGTTCAAGATTACCCAGCGCCTGGTGTTGTGCTTCGGCATCACGGCATTGTTGTTGGTGGCGCTGGGGGTGTTCTGCCTGGTGCAGATGCAGAGCATCCGCGATCAGGGCGAAGCGGTTGAGAGTGGCTCGTTGCCCAGTATCGCCATGGCGGACGCGATCGCTATTGATCTGGTCAAGCTGCGCGGTGAGAGCGCCAGGCTGGTCGCCAATGCCGATGATCCCGGCGCAGTGGTGACCAGCAAGATCAATGTCGAGCAGTTCAAGAATGAAGTCGACAAAGGCTTCGCCGACTATCTCGCCCATGCCACCGACAGCACCGAGCGGGATTCGATCAAAGCGCTTCAAGACGCCTACGCCGCCTTCATGCCAGGGTTGCACGATGAAATCGCGATGATCGAACAACGCAAAGTCGACGACGCTCGCATGCTGCTCAACACCACGCTGAGCCTGCAGGGCGATTTGATGGACATGCAGGTCCAGTTGCTGCGCGAGCTGAACAAGCAAAGCGCTGCGGCGGCGGTGAGTGCAGCCGGCGCGCGCTTCCAGCAGACCCGCATCATTGCCGTCAGCGCCATCGCGGTGGCGCTGATGTTGACGTTGTTGCTCGCATGGCGACTGAGCCTGAGCATCATCCGCCCGCTGCGTCAGTCGCTTCATATCGCCAGCACGATCGCGCAGGGCGACTTGAGCCCGCAGCCGATCCCCGAAGGCCGGGACGAAACCGCGCAGCTGCTGAAAACCCTGGGCCAAATGCGCAGCAACCTGCACGACACGATCAATCAGATATATGCCGCCGCTGGCCAATTGAGCCAGTCGGTGCAGGAAATGGGCGCAATCGCCGATGCCAGTGCCAGGAACCTGCAACTGCAGAATGACGAAATCGAGCAGGCGGCGGTTGCGGTGAACCAGATGAGTCAAGCGGCTGGCGAGGTCGCTGATAACGCCAGCAGCACATCGAGCGAATCAAAGGCTTCCAACGAAGCCGCTGCTCACGGGCGTTTGCGCCTCACCGGAACAATCGATTCGATCCGGGAGCTGACCGATAACGTGTTGAGCTCCTCTCAACAGGCCGACGGCCTGGCCGAACGAACGTTGAGCATCAGCAAGATCCTCGAAGTCATCCGCGCCATCGCCAACCAGACCAACCTGCTTGCACTGAACGCCGCCATTGAAGCGGCACGCGCGGGCGAAGCAGGTCGTGGTTTCGCGGTGGTGGCTGATGAAGTGCGCTCCCTCGCACAACGCACCAGCGCCTCGACGAGCGAAATCGAGACTTTGATCAACGGTGTGCAAAAGAGCACCCAAGACACCGCGCAGACCCTGCGTATCACCGCAGCACACGCCAACCTCACACTCGAGCAGGCCGCAGCGACCAGCCAGGCGCTGACCGTGATCATCAGTTCAACCTCGACCATCAGCGACCGCAATGTATTGATCGCCAGTGCCGCCGAGCAACAGGCCCAAGTTGCCCATGAAGTGGATCGCAACCTGAGCAGCATTCGCGACCTGTCCACGCAATCGGCATCGGGCGCTCAACAAACGACCGTGGCGAGTAACGCGCTATCGATGCTGGCGACGGACCTGAACACCATGGTTCAACGGTTCGTGCTGTGATGTGGATTCAAGCGCGAGCGCCATTGCCCGCCGAGTCTGTCGATTGCCGGGGGTGGCTCCGGCGCGCCGAGTACGAGAAACCCTCCTCTGGAAATATTTCATAACGAGCCATTCAGCCCATTCCCAGTCCTGAGCAAGTGTTTCATCATCGAAACACCACCCACACGGCTGGGTGACCACGCCAACAAGGACATGAGCATGAAACACACCGCTGCATTGAGCATCGCCCTCTCCGCCTTGACGTTGAGCTTCGTCGCTCAAGCCGACGTCGACGTCAACCTGGGGAGCAAGGAACGCGTCACACGCCTGTTTGCCTACCCCAACAATTGCAACGTCATCTGCTTTCGCAACTGGACGCTGGAGCAAACCGTCGAGCATTACCTGACGCAAAGTGTGCAGCGTGATGGTTACACCGCCGCCAAGGTTGCTGTGCTTAACGACAATGACGTTATGCATGCCGCAATCAGCGGTGTGCCGGACGGTTACAACAAGCCGCTCGACGCTTTGCTGGCCGCGGGGGATCTGGCCTATGCCGGGGCGAGCAAGCTCAATGCTGATGGGAAATTTGCCTACAATTGGTCGCTGTTTTTGCCGCTGGGCATGGCGCTGGAAAACCGCAAGAGCGTCGAGCTGCTGCACTTCCCGCCAGACTATTCACTGACACAGGCTCAGGACTACCTGTTTTCGGCAACCACGGATCGCTGGGCCGCGCTGCTCACCGATAACGGTATCCCCAAGGAGCAAACCCCCGCTTACCAGACGATCATCGACATTGCGCCCATCGCTGCGCCCGCAAACGCTGGCAAGGACCTTGAAGGCGTCTACAGCTACTTCACCGATTACCAGACCACGATGGTCAAGCAGCTGACGCAAACCGGAGCGGGCACGTCTCTGCCGATGGTAGCGTTCGGCGCTCCGGTGCGGGCATGGCTCAAGCAGCAATACAACGTCAGCGTTCCAGTGTTGGGCCTGGCCAATATCAGCCCGGTCAGCGGGCAAAGCGTCGCCGTGCTGGGCTCGAATCATCCCAGCTACATCTGGAATGCGGCAGACAAAAACAATTACGGCGGTGATCAAACCAAGGCTGATGAGGCGGGTTTGAAAGTCATGGGCCAGGACCTGAGCGCAGCGTGCTGGCAGGCCGGCATGGGGCAGAAGCCGACGAATGATCCCGCAGCGCTGCTGAAACAATGCACCACGAACTGGCAGGTGACCCACAAGGTTGAGACCTGCACGTTATTCTTCACGACGGTGCGCAACATGACGCCTGACCAAGCGGCAGCGAAATGCCGCACAGGTGAAGTGTCCCGCCAGATCAAGCAGCTGCAGAAGCCGCTGCCCGAGATGAAGCAGGCCGCGCTCTAACGCCTTCACCTCTGTAGAAGCGCGCCTGCCCGCGAACGCGATTTACCAGGCACCGTGGTGATATCTGGAAGAATGAATTCGCGGGCACGCTCGCCTCCACAATCTGATGGGAGCTTGCCCTACTCGATCACTCCCCCTGCGGACGCAACCGATACTGCGGCGGCAGTTGCTCCGGGCCGCTGATCGTCGTATTCAGACTTTTCCAGCGTCCATCCTTGATCCCGTAAATGCAGCCGTGAACCGACAGCTTCTGACCCCGATGCCAGGCGTTCTGAACGATGCTGGTATGACCCACGTTGGCCACCTGCTGAATCACGTTCAGCTCACACAAGCGGTCGACCTGCTCTTCCTCGGTCGGCAGCTTGGCCAGCAGCTCACGGTTTTCGTAGTACAGATCGCGGATCGTCCGCAGCCAGCCGTCGATCAGGCCGAACTGGCGATCCTGCATTGACGCTCGCACGCCACCGCACCCGTAGTGGCCGGTGACCAGGATGTGTTTGACCTTCAGAACGTCGACGGCGTACTGAATCACCGACAGGCAGTTCAGGTCAGTGTGCAGCACGACGTTCGCCACGTTGCGATGCACAAACAGGTCGCCTGGCAGCATGCCGACGATCTCATTGGCGGGAACACGGGCGTCCGAACAACCGATCCATAAGAATTCCGGTGTCTGCTGGCGTGCCAGCTTGGCGAAAAACTCGGGGTCTTCTTCCTTGATGGCAGCTGCCCAACGTTCGTTGTTGTCGATCAAGTCTTGTAGTTCGTTCATGCGGTGATGCCTCAGAGATGATGCTCAGCTATGACTGGAGCTCGGCGCTTCAGGTCACGCCCGATTGCACGATGGTTTGACCACGGTGATCTGCAAGCGGATGGAATCTTCACCACGCCGGTCGGTCCACCCATTAAGACCGACCCTATTGAGGATTTGCCATGAACGATTCACGCCGTCCATTCGATGCCACTCAGCCTGAGCCCATTGATGACAACGAAGACCGCATGGGCTCGATGGAAGAGCTCGATTTTAGAGACAACGATGAGCCAAGCGGCCGAATAGGCGATGAGATACCGGCAGAGGAACTGGACACCTATCTGCCTGATGAGCGCGTACGTGAAGCGGGTCTGACCGGCGCATCAACCGACGACCACCATCAAACCGACGATGACATGAGTCCTGAGACATTAATCCCCGATGACGGCGCGCGCTCCCCTCACGAGCGCGGTGAGGGTGGTCCGGCCGATCAGGACCTGAGCATCGTCGATGAAGATGACGTGGGTGGTGGTGACGGCCTGGACGAGGAAGAAATGGCGATCATCGACCCGCTCGACGGCAAGCCTGGTATCTGATCACTGCGCAAGTAAGGCAAGCCTGTGGAAGCTTATGCCAAGCTTCCACAGTGGCCTTGTGTTATTCGAACAACGTGCAGGCCATGACCAGCGCGTCTTCGCGCCCACCTACGGCGGGGTAGTAATCCCGCCGCCGACCAATTTCATTGAATCCATACCGCTCATACAGACGGTAGGCCGAGCGATTGCTGTCCCGCAGTTCGAGAAAACACTCTCGCCCATTAAGTTCATAAGCGCGTTTCATCAACTTCTCCAGCAGCAGCAACCCCAGCCCCCTGCCCTGACTCTCTGGTTTAACGGTGATGTTGAGCAGGTGGGCTTCATCAATGATCACATTGATCACCCCATGCCCGACCTGCTGACTGCCTTCGAACATCAGCCAGACTTCGTACGACTTGAGCGCATCGAGATAGATGCCGCGGGTCCACGGGTGGCTGAAAGCCGCATACTCGATCTTCAACACGGCATCCAGATCAGCTTCGGTCATGCGGCGAAACGTTACGGCATCATTCATTTTCGGTTTTCCAACGGCCCATCAATTGACGCATGGCGCGCCACGCTTCGGCTTTGCGCTGCGGCTCGTCCATCAACAGTTCCAGACCCGGTAGCGCCCAGGCCAGGCCCAGGCCGTCCACCTGGAGTTCACGATTGTAAGCCTCGGCATCCGCTTCAGCCGCAAAGCGCAAAGCGGGAAGTCCGATCAGCCACAGACAGACGCAAGGCTGCTCCTCGACACGGGCGTACAGAAAGCCCTGTACAAAATCCCGCGCGGCGTCAGGCCCCTGATCCATCTGCCCGCGTACCAACAGTGGCCAACGCACAGGCTCGCCGATGATTTGAGGGCTGTCCGGCAGCCCGGCGGCGCGCAACATGTCTTTGAGCAACAGATAGGAAGGGTCACGACTTTGGAAGGGCTCGCCGGTGACCAATTCCACCAACAGAAGGCAATTTCCTGCGCGCAGCAACTGCAGCGCAAAACGCGGCGGCGGCGTTACCGGCGCCTTGACGACAGGCGCAGCGTCTTCTTCCTGCACTGGCTTTGGCGCTGCCTTGGGAGTGCTGGACGGGCGGGGAATGTCGATCTTCGGCCGCTCGACCGTACGTGCAACGGGTGTGGCCATAGCGGCCGGCGACTCGCGTTCCGGCGCACGAGGCGCCTGTGCCTGCACCGCTGGAGCAGGCTCGTCCATCATCGGAGCAATGGGTGCAAGCAGCTCCGGACGCGACGGTGCCGCGAAGGGCAGTTCGGTGCGCGGCAGCCAGCTGACCACCTGCATGGCGGTCAGATAAGCGCGACGACGAGGCTCGTTGAGCAAAGGTCAGCTACCTGTGGATAAAGTCAGGCGCAAGATTCTACAGGCCTTCGACGTTTCCCGCCGCTGTTGATCGACTGAGGGTGAAAAACCGAACCGGCGATGCAGTACAATCGCCGCTTTTATTTGCCAGTCAGCGACCATCCAATGATCGAACCTAAGCGCGTCCTGCGCGCCCTTGCCGAACACTGGGCGCTTCTCGAGCCCTTGTGCGAGCACTTCGACCAAGGCACTTTGAGCCTGAGCGAGCTGCGCCTGCAACTGGCGGCCCAGCAACTGGAAAGCACCCCGCAGGACATCACCAGCCTGCTGGACGTCTGGATTCGCCTCGACAT
Organism: Pseudomonas lutea; assembly: GCF_000759445.1. Classification (NCBI taxonomy): domain Bacteria; kingdom Pseudomonadati; phylum Pseudomonadota; class Gammaproteobacteria; order Pseudomonadales; family Pseudomonadaceae; genus Pseudomonas; species Pseudomonas lutea. The sequence continues at coordinate 293,706 of NZ_JRMB01000003.1, read as the reverse complement.
CCTCGTGCCCGTCGCAAAGAGTCCGAACCGGTTCGAGCTGAACGCGCAGATCCACGACTTTCTGTCTTATCTGCGCCGCGAGCATCGCCTGGGTCTGTGTCTTGAAATCGAAGCCTATCTGCGTCACCTCGAACGGCTGGCCGGGTATATACAGGAAGCCTTCGACGCCAGGGATGCCAGTGACCTGGCCCGCCAGCTTCGTCTGCTCGACATGCGCGTGCGCGATGTCCTGAAAAAGCTCGCCAACGACGAACAGGCACTGGTCGCTGTGGCCGAGCGCGCCAAGACCAGCGATCGGCAGATCCCGTTGCGTCAGCGCTACGCTGAAGTGCTGGCGACGTGGGATGAATACGTCGAACCGATGATCCAGCTGGTAAATGCCGATGGTGCGTTTGAACAGGGCGTGCGCAAGGTCGAGAACGTTCTGCTGCGCATGCTCACCGACCAGCAGCGTCTGGGCCATCTGGTTGACGACGATATGCTCCTGCGCACCCATGCGCGCATTCTGGAAATGCAGACCAGCGCGCAGCTGACCTTGCGCCATGCGCGCGAGTTGCTGCTGCCGCTGCGTGAGGAAGCACGTCGTCATAACGCCGTGACGCGTGGAGCGGCGCTGGCACTCTCCGCGATCCGCCGCCGGGGGCTCGATGCCGTACCGCAAGCGGCCATGCCCATGTTCACACGTCCGCAAAGCACCTTCCTGGGCAGCGCCAATCAGGTTGAAGCCTACGTGTACGCCTTGGCTCGATTTGAACCCAAACCAGCGCGCTTCCCCAAGGCCAATATCACTCGCAAGGGTGAGCCTGCGCGTGCGCCGCGTACGGTCAGGGAAATGGTCGAGCGCTGTGAAGACGCCCTGCCGATGCCCGATCTGATGATCTGGCTTCTGGAGCAGGAGCCCACCGGCGCGACCGATGAGTTGCTGTACTGGTTTTCGCGCTTGTCGCGCGATAAACGCTTCAAGCGTGAGCGCCTGGAGCGCCGCGAGTACCTGACCCAGGAACACAGCGTCAGCTTGCGCTCCTTCGCCCTGCTCTCGAGCAAAGACGCCATCCCAGAGAATTCCGAGGGCACCGCCCATGCATCTTGATCTTTCCGAAATGACCCAGCTCGCGCCGATTTTCCGCGAGCTCTTCAAGGGCTATCACGTCAGCCGCCGCGACCCCGAGCTGTACGCTCAACTGTCCAACCTTCAGGACCAGTATCGCGGCCTGTTCAAAGCGCTTGGCTTCGAATTGGTCTGCGACACCCGTGGTTTCTACTACTTCGTCCCTGATCTGGCCGCTGCGCAGGTCAACAAGACGGCTCAACGCCTGGCGCTGTTTACCTTCATCCTGGTTGAACACCTTGCCGACCAGGGCCGCGACCCCGTTGCCGTGCTCGATGGCGGCAGCCTGGGCCGTGACGAACTGCCCTCGCTGCTGGAAAAGTACCGCGACCTGTTCCTGCAAGCAGAAGTGCAGACTCAGGAAGAGCTCGAAGAAAAGATCATGCGCCGTATGACGCAGTTGGGCTTTGCTGCCGAGGAAGTCGGTATCTACCGGTTCCTGCCGCCGATGCACCGCTTCCTTGATGTCTGCCTCTCGGTACAACAGGACCGTGATCTGGCGGCCAGCCTGCACAGCGCTCTGCCGTTACCGGCGCCTGTGCTCATCGATGAAGACAGCGATGAACGCCTGCTGGAGACCGACGATCCGCTGGACCTGGCCGAATTCGATGAACCTCTCGAAACGGAAGAGCAAGCGCTCGCCCGAGCAATCGCCGAAGAAAAGGAGCATGAAGCATGAGCCAGGAACGCTATGGCATACGCCGCTTTGCGCTGCTGAACACTGCCGGTTACAGCCTTGGACTGTTCCCGCTTGAACATCCGCTGTCGGTCTACGGCGCAAATAACCTGGGCAAAAGTGCCTCGATCAATGCCCTGCAGTTTCCAATTCTGGCGCGCATGTCGGACATGAGCTTCGGCAAATACAGTCTGGATCAATCGCGCCGCTTTTATTTCGCGTCCGATACCAGCTACATCCTGGTAGAGGTCTCGCTTCCGCACGGCCCGCACGTCATTGGCGTGGTCGGTCGCGGCCCCGGCGGCGGCTTTGGACACCAGTTCTTCGCCTATGCAGGCAAGCTGGATCTTGAGCACTACCAGAAGAACGACACCTGCCTACGGCAGAAAGAGTTGTTTGCCAATCTTGAAAGCCAAGGCCTGAAAGCCTATGAGCTCAAGCCGGACGAATTGCGCCGACTCTTGGTCGGGGGTCACACGTCAATTCCGCTGGACCTGACGCTGATCCCTCTGCGATCAACCAGCGAGCAAAGTCTGAAGACCTTCCGCGCGCTGTTCATCAACCTGCTGCACATGCGTGAAATCACCGCTGCCAAGCTCAAACAGCTGTTCCTCGACGCGTTCGAGCACAGCTTGCGTTCTGGTAGCGTGGACTACATCGCCGCGTGTGAAGAAGCCTTCCGCGATGTGCGACGCATGGAGCAGGACTACAACGCTCTGGTGCTCGCCGGGCCGCTCGTCGAAGCTCTTGCTAACGGCGTGAGACAGCGCGACATCTTGCGCGGGAAGTTGCATCGCCTGTCGCCGCTGCTCGACTCACTGCTTGGTACCTGGCAGGACTACTCCAATGCCCGCAAGGAAGAACTGGTTATCCAGAGCGAGCATTACCGTAACGAGCAGGATTCTCTGCAGAACGATCAGCGCGGCGGCACCCAGGAATTGATGCGCCTGGAGCGCGAGATCAGCAACATCCAGCGCTGGATTGGCGAGCTCGCGGTTTTGAAAAACCGTTTTGCGCTCGTTAATGATGCCAAAGTTCTTGAGCAGCAGTTATTGGCTGCCAAGGACGCCCATGACGAGTTGGCGGGTGCACTTGCGCAGTCTCGTCAGTTCAGCGCCGAAGATCTGGATGAGCGCCTCCGCGATCTGGAAAAGCGCTTGAAGTCAGTCAAGCAACAGCTCGATCACGCCGACAACAACAGCTACGCACGCCTGCGCGAGGAGTTCTCACAACCTGATGTCGAGCGCTTGATGCGCCTGTTTAACAGCGCGCTGTTCAGTCTTCCATTGGGTGAACAAGGTATCGCGCTGGATGATGGCGATGCATGGGTGAAATCCCTGGAAGCGATTCTCGATGGATTCAAGGGCGAGCGCTTTGAGGTGCCGGGGCTGAGTGTCAACCTGTCGAACATCGAGCCTCCTGCTCTCCAGGCCCTGGCGGATCGCGCAGCGTTGCGCGATCAGAAAGAGCGGCTGGAGAAAGAACTCAAGCAGCTGAAAATCCAGCAAGCCGTGGCAGCGGATCGGGCAGCAAGCAAAACCCAGACTGAAGCGCTGTACCAGCAGGTACTGGATGCACAGAAGGCCCTTGAAGACTTCCGTCGCGCTCAAACATTGAGCGCCGAAGAAGGCGAGAAGCTAGAACAGCTGGCGCAGATGGAGGCGGCTCAGGATGAGCTCAAACGCTCCAGCGATGCCTTTACCGAGCGCGTACAACAGCTGTCCGCCAAGTTGCAGTTGGTGGGACGGCAGATTGGCGATCTCGAATCCAAGCAGCGCACCTTGGATGACGCTTTGCGTCGTCGACAGCTGCTCCCCGCTGATCTCCCCTTCGGCACGCCGTTCATGGAGCCGGTTGATGACTCCTTGGAAAACTTGCTGCCGCTGCTCAACGATTATCAAGACAGCTGGCAGGGCTTGCTGCGCTGCGATGGTCAGATCGAGGCACTTTACGCGCAGGTCCGCCTTAAAGGCGTGGCGAAATTCGACAGCGAAGACGACATGGAGCGTCGTCTGCAGCTGCTGATCAACGCGTATGCCCATCGTACCGATGAGGCACTCACCTTGGGCAAGGCGCGCCGCGCTGCGGTCACCGATATCGCCCGGACATTGCGTAACATCCGCAGTGACTACGACAGCCTTGAGCACCAGTTGGCCTTGTTCAACCGAGAGATCAACCGCCGGCAGGTCTCTAACCTTGAGAGCTTCCGCATCGTGCTGGCGCCCAACAAGGAAGCCTTGAAGCACATCGATCAAATTATCCACAGCGCAGGTCAGTATGAGGAAGGCGAGACCCTGTCGGTCTTTGACCTGAGCCAGAGCGCCGAACAAGACAACAAAAATGAGGAAGCCAAGGAATACCTTGCGCGGCTGGTAGCGGCGAATCACAACCAGCTCGGGCTTAAAGACTTGTTTGAACTGGCCTTCGAAATCACCAAGGTAAATAGCCAGCCGGTCATTCACACCGATATCGACGGTGCCGCCTCGAACGGCACCACCATGACCATCAAAGCCCTGACCAACATGTACCTGTTGCTGCATTTGATGGACCGCGAGCAGGCGGGGCGCATTCGCCTGCCCTACTACCTCGACGAAGCTGCCGACATCGATGAGAAAAATCAGGCAGCTCTCTTGGAAACCAGCTTGCAGCTGGGTTTCGTTCCCATCCTGGCCAGCGTGAAACCTCAGGTCTCTGCCCATGTGGCGATTGATCTTGAGGGAGGCAGTGGTCCTGCCGGCATCTACATCGACGAAGCTGACTGGAAGTACATCCAACGTCGTGATGAGGCTGCCGTAGCTCGGCCGACTGAGTCAGTAGAAACCGTTAGCGACTAAGCTCATATGTTGAGCGAAGAAAGCCCTGCAGCGATGCGGGGCTTTTTTATGGGCGCTGTGCCGTCCTTTCTGCATGGCCGCGACATCAGCAGTGTGCGCTTGATGCCGGCCTCTGAACAGCCTTAGACCGCGAAGCCAGCCTTCTGGAGTTTCATGAGTTGGCATGGCCTGCCAGCAAGACCCCGCAGGCAAGGACGGTGCATGCGCTGAACGTATCAAGCTTTAATCGCGCGCAAAAACAGAACCCCATCTGCGTAAGCAGATGGGGTTCTGGAATTTAATCTTGACGATGACCTACTCTCACATGGGGAAACCCCACACTACCATCGGCGATGCATCGTTTCACTGCTGAGTTCGGGATGGGATCAGGTGGTTCCAACGCTCTATGGTCGTCAAGAAATTCGGGTACCGACTCGTCCTCTCGAACGCTTCGGCAAATCGGGTATGTGATCAGGTGTCTGTCTGTGTGGTCGCAAACTTTCGTCTTCATGCGTCTTCACACACCGCAATCTGCTGTCTGTCTGCAGATTGCTTGGGTGTTATATGGTCAAGCCTCACGGGCAATTAGTATTGGTTAGCTCAACGCCTCACAGCGCTTACACACCCAACCTATCAACGTCGTAGTCTTCGACGGCCCTTCAGGGAACTCAAGGTTCCAGTGAGATCTCATCTTGAGGCAAGTTTCCCGCTTAGATGCTTTCAGCGGTTATCTTTTCCGAACATAGCTACCCGGCAATGCCACTGGCGTGACAACCGGAACACCAGAGGTTCGTCCACTCCGGTCCTCTCGTACTAGGAGCAGCCCCTCTCAAATCTCAAACGTCCACGGCAGATAGGGACCGAACTGTCTCACGACGTTCTAAACCCAGCTCGCGTACCACTTTAAATGGCGAACAGCCATACCCTTGGGACCGGCTTCAGCCCCAGGATGTGATGAGCCGACATCGAGGTGCCAAACACCGCCGTCGATATGAACTCTTGGGCGGTATCAGCCTGTTATCCCCGGAGTACCTTTTATCCGTTGAGCGATGGCCCTTCCATACAGAACCACCGGATCACTAAGACCTACTTTCGTACCTGCTCGACGTGTCTGTCTCGCAGTCAAGCGCGCTTTTGCCTTTATACTCTACGACCGATTTCCGACCGGTCTGAGCGCACCTTCGTACTCCTCCGTTACTCTTTAGGAGGAGACCGCCCCAGTCAAACTACCCACCATACACTGTCCTCGATCCGGATAACGGACCTGAGTTAGAACCTCAAAGTTGCCAGGGTGGTATTTCAAGGTTGGCTCCACGCAGACTGGCGTCCACGCTTCAAAGCCTCCCACCTATCCTACACAAGCAAATTCAAAGTCCAGTGCAAAGCTATAGTAAAGGTTCACGGGGTCTTTCCGTCTAGCCGCGGATACACTGCATCTTCACAGCGATTTCAATTTCACTGAGTCTCGGGTGGAGACAGCGCCGCCATCGTTACGCCATTCGTGCAGGTCGGAACTTACCCGACAAGGAATTTCGCTACCTTAGGACCGTTATAGTTACGGCCGCCGTTTACCGGGGCTTCGATCAAGAGCTTCGCGTTAGCTAACCCCATCAATTAACCTTCCGGCACCGGGCAGGCGTCACACCCTATACGTCCACTTTCGTGTTTGCAGAGTGCTGTGTTTTTAATAAACAGTCGCAGCGGCCTGGTATCTTCGACCGGCATGAGCTTACGGAGCAAGTCCTTCACCCTCACCGGCGCACCTTCTCCCGAAGTTACGGTGCCATTTTGCCTAGTTCCTTCACCCGAGTTCTCTCAAGCGCCTTGGTATTCTCTACCCAACCACCTGTGTCGGTTTGGGGTACGGTTCCTGGTTACCTGAAGCTTAGAAGCTTTTCTTGGAAGCATGGCATCAACCACTTCGTGTTCTAAAAGAACACTCGTCATCAGCTCTCGGCCTTGAAACCCCGGATTTACCTAAGATTTCAGCCTACCACCTTAAACCTGGACAACCAACGCCAGGCTGGCCTAGCCTTCTCCGTCCCTCCATCGCAATAACCAGAAGTACAGGAATATTAACCTGTTTTCCATCGACTACGCTTTTCAGCCTCGCCTTAGGGACCGACTAACCCTGCGTCGATTAACGTTGCGCAGGAAACCTTGGTCTTTCGGCGTGGGTGTTTTTCACACCCATTGTCGTTACTCATGTCAGCATTCGCACTTCTGATACCTCCAGCAAGCTTCTCAACTCACCTTCACAGGCTTACAGAACGCTCCTCTACCGCATCACTTGCGTGATACCCGTAGCTTCGGTGCATGGTTTGAGCCCCGTTACATCTTCCGCGCAGGCCGACTCGACTAGTGAGCTATTACGCTTTCTTTAAAGGGTGGCTGCTTCTAAGCCAACCTCCTAGCTGTCTAAGCCTTCCCACATCGTTTCCCACTTAACCATGACTTTGGGACCTTAGCTGACGGTCTGGGTTGTTTCCCTTTTCACGACGGACGTTAGCACCCGCCGTGTGTCTCCCATGCTCGGCACTTGTAGGTATTCGGAGTTTGCATCGGTTTGGTAAGTCGGGATGACCCCCTAGCCGAAACAGTGCTCTACCCCCTACAGTGATACATGAGGCGCTACCTAAATAGCTTTCGAGGAGAACCAGCTATCTCCGAGCTTGATTAGCCTTTCACTCCGATCCACAGGTCATCCGCTAACTTTTCAACGGTAGTCGGTTCGGTCCTCCAGTCAGTGTTACCTAACCTTCAACCTGCCCATGGATAGATCGCCCGGTTTCGGGTCTATTCCCAGCGACTAGACGCCCTATTAAGACTCGCTTTCGCTACGCCTCCCCTATTCGGTTAAGCTCGCCACTGAAAATAAGTCGCTGACCCATTATACAAAAGGTACGCAGTCACCCAACAAAGTGGGCTCCCACTGCTTGTACGCATACGGTTTCAGGATCTATTTCACTCCGCTCTCCGCGGTTCTTTTCGCCTTTCCCTCACGGTACTGGTTCACTATCGGTCAGTCAGTAGTATTTAGCCTTGGAGGATGGTCCCCCCATGTTCAGACAAGGTTTCTCGTGCCCCGTCCTACTCGATTTCATTGACAAGAGATTTTCGCGTACAGGGCTATCACCCACTATGGCCGCACTTTCCAGAGCGTTCCGCTAATCTCAAATCAACTTAAGGGCTGGTCCCCGTTCGCTCGCCACTACTAAGGGAATCTCGGTTGATTTCTTTTCCTCAGGGTACTTAGATGTTTCAGTTCCCCTGGTTCGCTCCATACACCTATGTATTCAGTGTAAGGTAACTGTCTTATGACAGCTGGGTTCCCCCATTCAGACATCTCCGGATCACAGTCTGTTTGCCGACTCCCCGAAGCTTTTCGCAGGCTACCACGTCTTTCATCGCCTCTGACTGCCAAGGCATCCACCGTATGCGCTTCTTCACTTGACCATATAACCCCAAGCAATCTGGTTATACTGTGAAGACGACATTCGCCGAAAGTTTGCATTTCACAAACTTTACCTTAGCCTGGACACGCACCAGTGAAAGAGGTGCCCAGTCTATATTTCAATCACATACCCAAATTTTTAAAGAACGATCTAATCAAAAGACTAGAAATCAACACTCATCATCCATCGGATGGAGCGCTCATTTCTAAGCTTTCAGCAGTCAGAAGCAGTTATGGTGGAGCCAAACGGGATCGAACCGTTGACCTCCTGCGTGCAAGGCAGGCGCTCTCCCAGCTGAGCTATGGCCCCATAACAAAATTGGTGGGTCTGGGCAGATTCGAACTGCCGACCTCACCCTTATCAGGGGTGCGCTCTAACCAACTGAGCTACAGACCCAATTTCGAGCTTGTAACTGTTAGCGTGAGCTATCAGCTTGGAGCTTAAAGCTGCTTCTATCGTCTTCTTCAATGAATCAAGCAATTCGTGTGGGAACTTGCGAAGAAGCTGAGTCTTCGATTAAGGAGGTGATCCAGCCGCAGGTTCCCCTACGGCTACCTTGTTACGACTTCACCCCAGTCATGAATCACACCGTGGTAACCGTCCTCCCGAAGGTTAGACTAGCTACTTCTGGTGCAACCCACTCCCATGGTGTGA